>NZ_JBQKLI010000009.1:0-106632 GCF_052116305.1 Gallicola sp. Sow4_E12
TGGCGATATCTCACTATCAATAGGCTTTCGCGGCATAAACCGCTCGATCAGGCTGGATGATTGACCACAAAATGATACCCGAGGAATTTACACACTAATATGGACTTGACTTGGGGAATTGGCCCTACAAATATCAGCCTTACTGAAGTATCATATTGGAACCTATTAAAATTATAAGTCTTAAACTCATTATAGCCTTTTACTAGTTTTATTCTATTAACATCTATATTTAAATCTTTAAATATTTGATAGACAATATTATCTTTAATGCTCAAATCTCCTAAGACATAAACATCCCCATTAGGCTGGAAGTTATCTATCTCTGGAGTCAGCTCCTCAAGTCCTATTGATTTTAGATAACTCCTCAACTCACTAATCGATCTAGCACCAATAATTCTTTTCATTACTATTTTTGTTGCGTCAGATGCAACGTCAATTTTTAACTCGTTATCCAGAAGCATTATATACCTCCTTCAAACATATTTAATCTCTCTTCTATTATTTCATCGGTCCTTTTCTTGATTGCCTTAAATTCAGAATTCAATAATACGAATTGATTACCAATTTCGATTTGTTTTTCCATACTTATTTTTGGAATCTTAATCCTTTCAAGGTCTCTAATGCTAATTGTCTTCATAGTAGAACCCTTAACATATTTCTCTATTTCTCTTAAACCTATCCTACTTTGTAAGTAGGCAGTGAGGAAATCTTTGTTTATTTTATTTTCATCAATTTCTAAAAAAAATAAATTTCCATTCGCTAACACATTAGTCTTCAGTTTACCAACCGAACCTATTTTAAAAGGTGATAATCTAGAAACAATAACTGAATTATCTTTCAGAAAATATCGCTCATAAGATTCGTTTAAATTCTTTAGGTATGGTAAATTTCCATCTAATATTCCATCTTGAAAATTTTGTAACATTAAATATTGATAATCTGTTGGTTGAACTGAAGTCATTTCTTCTAGGTCTTTTTTACTAATGGTGTGACCCCTGTTAACTGATTTTACTACATCCTTCAATATAATGCTTTCTTCAAATGGAAACTCTTCTACGGTATATCTTAATGGATCAAGGGTAAAATCTTCTTCTATAAGTTTTTTTGAATCTACTATTTTACTTATACTCGATTCCTTATCTAGTGCTTTTACAATTTTTTTAATATGCTCTTTTTCTAACACATGCCTATATTTAATATCTGAATAAAGTTTTGTTGCGTCAACAAATTTTATACTTTCATTATTATGGCTAAATACAACTAGGTATATAGGAATAGCAGTGTAAGCTAATAAGTTGCTAGGTAATGCTATAACAGCCTCAACCTTACCTTTATCAATTAATATCTTCCTTACATCTTGATGATTATCGCTATATAAAGGATTGCCATTCATAAGCATTACGAATTTTTCATAGCCTGTATTTTCAATTACATCTAAAGCAAAAACCCATGATGAGTCAATCGGTCTAATATGATTCTTATAAACTGATTTATCAAACTTAAAATCTAGTATATTTTCTAATTTTTGTCCTGATATTTTCAATCCCATAGGCATATTCATAAATGTTTTATTAGCTTTAAATTTACTTAAATCATAAGTAAATATATCTTTATGCATTATGTCTTCTATTGGAATATCAAATAATTCTAGTAAAATACATGATAATTCGTAACTTTCTAGATTAATTTCAATACCAGATACATCAGATGTTTTTGATGCACTTAATAAAGTTGTTCCTATTCCTGAGCCAACATCTAACAACACGTCTTCCTTTTCTAGAGATAGTAATTCTAACGATAAATCAATTACAGATTTAACCGTAGTATGCTCTCCTCCGCCTCTCCTACCAATTGATTCAGATAATAATCCTATAATTTCAATGATTTCATCAATGTTAAAATCCTTAATAGAATTAAATTGCTCTAAATAGTTGTTATTACCTTCATAAATAGATCTTATTGTATATTTAATATTTTCATCTTCAAATCTTTCCAAGATTTCATCTAATGAATTAGTTTTTAACCTCCTACTTAAATAATAATTCACTATAAAAATATAGATATACTCTTCCGAACTAACCCTTGCCCTTAAGTTATCCATTACTTCATATACATCTTTCTTTCCCATTCAATCAGCCTCCTAATATTTGTGATAAAACAAGCTCTTTTTTATCTTGGTTTAACTATACCAAATTACATTATGATTGTCAATGGTTTATTTATACCAAATTTTTATAGGTTCAAATAGTCTCTTTATATTTATTGTGAAGCCTATAATTTTTTAGTGAACTTCAATATCCTATTACGGTAAACCGCCGTTTCAGCTTATAAGCTACTATAAAAGAGGAGTATTTTTCTTTCTCCCCCTAATATCAATATAACTCTATCAATCTAACTATACTCTATATAGTTAGGTTGTCTTTTTGACAAGTCTAGACTTTTCCTTTTTGCCATTCTAGAATTATCAAAATCACCATTCTTGACTTGTCCTTTTGAAAAGTCTGAACCCTTAAATGCAAAAATCAGCAAGCTTTTTCTTCCTTGCTGATTCTTACTTCTTCCTTATTTTCTTGTGTCTCCACTAACTAGGTCTACTACTACCGAAACCTTAAAATGCTTTTTTAGCACTTTTTTCTTGAATCCCTGCCCATCTTCCTCAAAAACAAAATAGTCATGAAATAGCTTAAATCTCAGGATTTCTACATAGTTTCTCTTTGTATCAACGCTATGCACTCCACGTGCATTGTCTGGGAAAACATATCGCAGGCTTTTATTTTCTTTAGTTCGAAACCGTATTCTTTTAGTCTCTTAATATCCCTTGCCATGGTACTGGGATTACAGGAGATGTATTGAACTTTCTTTATACTGCTTTTTCCGATAACCTCTACGACTTTTTCATCTAGGCCTTTTCTTGGCGGATCGAGTGCTATAATATCGAACTCTTTTTCTTTTAACAACTTCTCGATGACTTCTTCACTTTTTCCGCAGATAAAATCTACATTTTTAATACTATTTAGCCTTGCATTTTCCTTTGCATTTTCAATGGCTTTCGATACAACTTCTACTCCTGTTGCATGAGAGGCTTTTTCTGCATAGTAAAGAGAGGTTGTTCCGATTCCGCAGTAAAGGTCTAGTATTTTTTCATCTCCCTGAAGTTCCATTTGACTTCTCGCTTCTTCGTATAGTTTTATCGTATTATAGTGATTGACTTGAAAGAAGGATTCCGGAGATAAGCGGAACTTCAATGATCCGATGGATTCTGTAAATTCTTTTCGTTGAAAAACGAGTTTTGGGTTTCGAATACCCGGCTTTCTTGGATTTTTATTTACACTATGATAAATTTCTGCTAAAGCTTCTATCTTTTCCATTGCTTTAAAAAGTTCTTTTCGTTTTGGAAAATCTTGGGTCATTGTAGTCACTGTAATCTGCAGATCCTCTCCATTGCTTCTTAAGGTAATATTTCGAATAATCCCCTCTTTTAATGGAGTTTCATAAACTTCATCGAATACACTCTGCAGCAGGGCTATATTTTCATCGATAACCGGCAAAGCAACGGGACAGGATTCGATATCAACCAGCTTATGGCTTTTTCTGGAATAGTAGCCGATTCTCCCCTTTTCCATTTTTAATTCTATTTTGTTCCTGTAATGAGCCGGTTCTTCCATTCCTATAATCTCTATATCAGAAATATTCTCTCCTCCGATGCGGTTAACTGCATTTAATACGGAGTTTCTTTTTAAATCCAGCTGAGCCTGATATTCTAAATTTTGAAGGGTACAGCCGTCGCATTCTTCAAAATAAGGACAGAAGGGTTCTGTTCTATCTGGATTTTCATTTAAAATCTCTGCTATTTCTCCATAGAGTATCCGTTTTTTTTCATGGATATTTTTAACACAAATACGGTCTCCCGGTACGGCACCTTCTATAAAGTAGACACGGCCTTCGTTTTTTCCGATGCCCTGCCCTTCTACTGTACTATCTATAATATCAAGAATTATTTCCATTCTTTTCTCCACCTTTCTCTTCTCTTTTATTATAAGCTATCCCAGTGAAAAACAGAAAATATAATACTCTTTTCTTGACTTCTTAACGAATATCTCTGATACTTAATATAAAATACGTAAAGGAAAAAATATGAATATAATTTATAAGACCATTCTTAAGATCATGGCATCTCCCAAAATAAGTATAAAGTCTGACTATAAATGGATTCGAAAGGTTCAGAACCTCGTTAACAGCATTCCTATTAACCCCTATCAGGTTATGGAAAGGGTCATTCTTTCTAAAGACGAAGATCATGAGATTCCTGTGCGGGTCTTTAAACCAAAAGAACAGATCAGCGATGAAGTCATTCTCTTCTTTCATGGAGGCGGCTGGGTTATTGGAAATATCGACAGCTATTCCTTTGTCTGCATGAATTTAGCGAATGAAACTGGAAGGAAGGTGTTGTCTGTAGACTACCGTTTAGCCCCTGAAAACCCGTATCCTGCAGGCCTCGAAGACTGTCTTCGGGTCACTGAAGTGTTATGCAATTATTCCGAAACCTTTTTAAAGATCCCTTATGAAAAGATCATTTTAATGGGAGATTCTGCCGGAGGAAATCTTGCCGCAGCAGTTTCGCTTATTTTAGGCAGCAAAAACAAAAAAAGACCCTTGAAACAGGTACTGCTTTATCCGGTAACCTGGTGGGATCATACCACGAATTCTCCATTTCCTTCTATTAAGACAAATGGATACGATTATGGTTTAACCTCTAAAAATGTTCAGGATTATATGGAGCTTTACTGCCCCGATGTAAAGAAAAGAAAAAGCCCGACAATAGCCCCGCTTTTAGCAAAGGATTTATCTCACCAGCCGGAAACGTTTCTTTTTTCAGCTCAGTATGATCCTTTAAGAGACGAAGGAGAAGCCTACGCGCAGAGGCTTGCAGAGGCCGGCGTCCCGACGAAGCTTTATCGTATGGAAAATGCAGCCCACGGGTTCTTTACTCTGCCCATTGCCAGTCCCTTTGTAAAGACATTTTACGATCATGTAAACCGATTTTTAAATAACTAAAGGAGTTCGTCATGAAAGAGTGGGTAAAACTCGACAATGCCTCCAATATTTTTCTAGCTGCACGAAGCGGCCTTGATACGAAAGTCTTTCGCTTAACAGCGAATATGGATCACGCCGTTGATCCTTTTGTACTGCAGAAAGCTTTAGACCAGACTCTGGAGAAATTTATACTTTACCGCAGTGTGCTGCGAAGAGGATTCTTCTGGTATTATCTGCAGCAGAGCGATCTCAAATCCTCTATTGAAAAAGAAACAGAAATCCCCTGTGCTCAAATCTACCATTACGACCGCAGGGAGCTTCTTTATCGAGTCCTCTATTATGAAAATAGAATTCATTGCGAATTCTTCCATGCATTATCGGACGGCACAGGTGCTCTATGGTTTTTCCGGGATCTAGTGATCAACTATTCTTTAATCCTTCATCCGGAACATGAAAAAGCTGTACGAGGTGCAGATCCCTTTAAAAAGAAACAGTTTTACGAAGACAGTTTCTATGATCATTTCGACCATAAAAAAGAATCTGACTATATTAAGTCTGCCCGATCGGCTCTCTACCATTTCACAAGGGGAGCAAAAAAAATCGCAAAACCTTTTCTATCACAAAGCCCTAGAACAAACCGTAAAGTTCTTCATATTCGAGGAAAATACACACCAGATCATCGAATGAATATTGTAGAGATGATTGTCCCTGTTAAAAAAACTCTGGAAATTTCTAGAGAATACCGTGTTTCTATGACTATTTTTCTAACAGCTTTGTTTATGGAATCAGCCTATTCTATCTACGGAAAAGACAAAAACATTTCCCTCAGGATCTCTGTTCCTGTAAATCTTAGACAGTTTTTTCCTTCGAATTCTGCAAGAAATTTCTTTTATACAGCTAAGCTTTCCTATCCTTTTACTAAAGACTATGACTTCAAAGATCTCTGCAGATCTTTAAAAGAACAGCTGATCCAACAGACGAGAATTGATTACATTGAAGAAAAGGTTAGAAAGCTGGTTCAATCGGAGAATATTCCCATCGGAAGAGTCCTCCTAAGACCGATAAAAGACTTCGCCCTTAGACAGATTAATCGTCTAAACAATCGCGGGCTCACTCTTTCCATGTCAAATCTGGGTAAACTGGATATTCCGGAGGAACTGAGAGAAAGCATTATCGATGCGGGATTTTTAACAGCCACAGTAAGACCCCAGTTTTGTATGATCAGCTACGGCGACCGCTTAACAATTACATTCACATCCCCATTCGTGGAGAGAAAAATCGAAAGAGATTTTGCCGAAAAACTTCGAAAATTCGATATTCCTATAACTATCAGAGCCAATGAATTGTACGATTAGGAGATTATTATGAGTTATTGCAAAAAATGCGATGTGAAAATCCAAGGAGATCAAGACTACTGCCCTCTTTGCGATGAATGGTTGGAAGAAATCAAAAAAGAAACGAATCCCTATCCGAATATTCCACTAAAATTCAACCGCTATAAACTGACAAATGTACTTTTATTACTCTCCTTCCTTCTTGTGGTGGGCTTACTAGCCATTAATTATTTTTTCTTAAATAGAGAAGGAGAAGTTTTTCAAGCAATTCTTATAGGTGTAGCTACTCTATGGCTTAGTGTAACTATATTGATCAGAAAAAGAAGAAATATCGCAAAGAGCTTTCTTTATCTTTTAGTTACTTTAAATCTTTTAGCGATCTATACGGATATTATCAACGGGTGGAGAGGCTGGTCCTTAAGCTTTGCCCTTCCTTTTTCTTGTATCATTGTACTGTTTGCACTTGTGCTGTCTTTGAAATTTGTAAGACTGTCTCTTATCGATGGGCTTTTGTATCTTATGCTGGCTGCAGTTTTAAGTGTTATTCCAGGAATACTTTTACTGCTGGGAATCGCGAAAAGTCCTGTTCCTGCTTATTTATCCACTTTTTTAGGAATCTCTTTGCTCCTTTTTACTTTAGTCCAGTATGGAGATCTTATCACCCTTGAAATCAAGAAACGATTTCGAATCTAGGAGAATACAATGCATGAATTTGACGAGTTTATAGAAAAACATGAAAACCCGAAACACAAAAAGCGTTTCTGGGAAATTGTCCGCTGGATCGATGAAAAACATCCTCAGCTCAAAAGAGAGATCAAATGGAACGAGCCGGTCTATTCGGATCACGGGACATTTATATTGTCTTTAAATATAACAAAGAATCATTTGTCTATCTGTCCCGAAAACAAAACGATTCAAATATTTGAAGAAGAGTTAAAGAAGAGAGAATATGGCTATGGAATGATGATCGTTAAGATTAAATGGACACAAGACGTTCCCTATGATTTAATCGAAAAAATGATCGAATTTAATATCGAAGAAAAAAAAACCATGCCGGTTTTTGGCGTAAGAACAATTAGAACATAGAATTATAAGGAATTACAATGGAACAAAAAACAAACTCTTTAAATAAAAAAGCCTATATCAAATATATCTCTTCCCTGCTCTTGTTTGGGACTAATGGTATCATCGCAAGTTTTATCCTTCTTCCAAGCAATGATATTGTCTTTTTAAGGTCTCTTATAGGGAGTATTTTATTGCTGCTGATTTTTCTCGCAAGCCAAAATACATGGACCTTTCTAAAATACAGAAAAGACATATTCTTTGCAGTCTTATCCGGTGCTTTCATGGCTTGCAGCTGGTCTTTTCTTTATGAGGCTTATCAGCAGATCGGGGTCAGCTTAGCAACGCTTCTTTATTACTGCGGTCCGATTATCGTTATGGCAATCTCTCCTGTTCTTTTTAAGGAAAAGATTACCCCTCGTAAATTAATCAGTATCCTGATTGTCTTGTTCGGTGTTTTACTCATTAATAGAGGTGCTTCCATAAGCGGGCTCTCTTTTTTCGGAATACTTTGTGGTATACTCGCCGCTTTCTTTTATGCATTTATGGTGATATTCGGCAAACTGGGAGAGCGTATCGGCGGATTTGAAAAATCTGTTATCCAGCTGATTTCTACATTCTTATTCGTTCTTCTCTTTAGAGTTATCACAAAAGGCTTTAGTTTTGAATTCAGCGGAGGAAACTGGATTCCTATTCTTTTATTAGGCCTAAGTACTGGGATCGGATGTTATCTATATTTCTCTCCTTTAAGCAAAATACCAGCCCAGACTATTGCCATCAGCGGGTATCTAGAACCTTTATCGGCAGTCCTTCTTTCTGTCCTTATATTAAGGGAAAGAATGCTTCCTGTACAGATTATAGGTGCAGTCTTTATCCTCGGAGGAGCTATCCTTGGAGAAATACGTTTTAAAAAGAGTGACAGAAAGATTATAGGCTATAGGGAGTAGGTTATAGGGGTGGATGTTTTTTTCGCTCTGCTCAAAAATCTTCTTATTATAAGAGATACGTATCCTTAGCGTTCTTCTTCTGAACTCAGCTCTCTATTATAGGCAATAAAAAAACAGTGCATGTCCCCTATTGCACTGTTTTTTGAATATATAAATATTATCTTTTTGAGAATTGTGGGCTTTTTCTGGCTTTTTTCAAACCATACTTCTTACGTTCTTTCTTACGAGGGTCACGTGTTAAGAATCCTGCTCTTTTAAGAGTAGAACGTAGCTCTCCATCTACATCTAGAAGGGCTCTAGAGATTCCATGACGGATCGCACCAGCTTGTCCAGTGTATCCACCACCTTTAACATTTACTAAAACATCGAATTTATCAGTGTTTTCTGTTAATGTTAGGGGTTCTCTAGCGATTGTTCTTAATGTTTCAAAGTTGAAATACTCATTTATATCTTTATCATTGATTGTAATTTTTCCTGATCCCGGTACAAGACGAACTCTGGCTACAGAAGTCTTTCTTCTTCCGGTTCCTAAATATTGTGTACTAGCCATTTATAACTCCTCCTATTTCGCAATCTCAAGAACTTCCGGCTGCTGTGCTTCATGGTCATGGTTTGGTCCTGCATAAACTTTTAATTTTTTATACATTTGTCTTCCTAATGGTCCTTTTGGAAGCATACCTTTAACAGCAAGTTCGATCACTTTTTCCGGTTTCTTTTCTAATAATTCATCATAACGGATTGTTTTAAGTCCTCCAGCATATCCTGTATAATATTTATACTCTTTTTGCTGTAACTTATTTCCAGTTAAACGAATTTTGTCAGCATTGATTACGATAACATAGTCTCCAGTATCCATACTAGGAGTATATGTTGGCTTGTTCTTTCCTCTTAAAACACTTGCAACATTAGAAGCAAGTCTACCAAGGACAACATCTGTAGCATCTACTACATACCATTTTCTTTGGATGTCTCCGGCTTTCGCCACATAGCTTTTCATGATTACCTTACCTTTCCTTTTTACAATATTTTGACTACTTAGACATCGCTGTCAAATAGCGATTCTATTCCGACCGAGGATTTATGGGTCGCACACTCGGCAGCTGGCGACTTTTGGATATTGTTCAAAAGGACAGGGGCGACCTTTTCAAACACCGTAATAGTGTAACCTAAAAGACCTCCTGTGTCAAGAATTTTACTCCTTCTTTTCTTTTTCATCCTCTAGAGCCGCTTCCAGCTGGTTTACATTTTTTCTTAAAGCTCTTTGTTCCATAAGAGATAGAGTCACAAGTGCGATTAATGAACCTAACGCGACTGCTCTAAGGGCTAAAATAATAGTATTAATCCGATTGACTTCAGCATAATGTACATCCGTTATGGTATCCAATGTCTTTGTAGGAACTCCGATAAACAAAAGTCCAATAACATTTCCATTGTCGTCAGAGATAGGCTCATAGGCTGTATAATAGTTCTCTCCCAACACATCTGCTTCGCCAATATAAATATCCCCATTGAGTACTGTTTCATAAGCTTTGTGATCTTTTCCAAGATAGGTTCCTGTGGCACGCTTGTTATCATTCATAATATTCGTAGCAATTCTTCTAAAATTATCATTTTCCCGAACGAAAATCGTTACCTGGTCTCCTAAATCCTCCATCACAGAATCTACGAAGTTTGTATCTTCTTCAATGCTGTTTCCGTCTTTATCGAGAAGAGTCCCTTTTCCTGCAGTGAGCTTTCCGTAATTCCCATTCATATATTTTCTTGTGAGTATAATATTGTTTTCCATATGCCTTGTCAGCAAATTTGTTTTTATATTTTCGATCTCTCTGTTCGTACTGGAATATCCTAACAGCCCAAAGATCAAACTCGCTATTAAGGCAATCATTCCCGCATAGGAAATCAATGCTTTTTTATTTATTTTCATCTTCCTATCCCTCCATTACTTGTGATCTATCGCAGCGAATATTTTCTTGAAACCCAGCCAGGCAAAACATGAAATTGCCGCTATCGTTCCCAGCTTTCCGCCGATTCCTATATATGCATTGCTTGCCGTTACAAACAAAATTCCAGTCATCAGAGAAATAACCGCCATTTCAAAAACATTTAAAGCGTTTTCCACTGAGATCATTCCGGCATAGGAAGCGCAAGTTGCTGCAGCTGCCAGTACATTTCCATATTCTGGAAAGAAATGAGGCAGCGTAAGGCCTGCTGCTAGTGTTATGATAGCAGAAGCTATGACTCCTCCTCTTTTTATAATATTCGATGCTGTGTAGGTAAGCATTCCTGCTGCTACAGACACCATAAGTAAAACAACGTCTTGCATATGTTCCTCCTATCTGAAAAAATCGATGAGATTTTTTGTAATAATCGTCGATAAAGCAGCTGTTGTTCCGCCTTTTCCACCAATTCCCGCATAAATTTCAGCTGTAGAAATCAATATAATCCCCACAATAAAACTAGCTAACGAAGCAGTCTGCAGGGTTGGAATAATATCAATAGAACTCATCCCCACAAAGGAGGATGTATATGTAATCCCTGCCAAATCATTGGGCAAAAATACCGCCGCTACTACTCCCACCAGACCATTGGCTATAATCGCACCATAGCCCATCTTATGATTGATGTACCAAGTAATGGTTACACCAGCAAAGGCGCACAAAAGAATATATATATGTTTTTTAGTGATCTTCATCCTTTTCATCTCCTTCTATCAGCTGAATTAAATGATCGATTAAACTTATAGCAAATAACCCTCCATAAACTAAAACGATTTCCGTTTTGTGAAAATTCGAATTCTTTATTGCTGTAGATACTAATAATCCTCCGCCTGTTGCAATAAAGGCCAAAAATCCCAACACACGTGCCAGGTTTTTATTCACGATTTTCCGCTTCATTAAACTCCCTCCCACATTAAATTGTTATTATAAAGACTATACTTCGCGTTATATTATACGTTACCGTTATATTCAGTTAACTAAAACGCTTTCTATCCAAAGGATATTGTATTGTGTAACTTCTATTGTATAAAAAAAATCTTGGGGAATCAATGATAAGAGTAAATTATAACTATTTCGTATCACTATATAATCTATTTTATAAATAAAAAAAGACCCTCACGGGTCTTTTAAGCTTCTATTAAAGCCATCCATAATCCAATCCCTGTTTCTATTGTCTCGTCTGGGAATTCATACTCATCGCTGTGAAGAGGAGGATAGTCTTCCCCGATCCCTAGATAAAAGAAAACTGCAGGAGCAAAATCTCCATATACACCAAAATCTTCGCTTCCTCGGAAAGCTTCTTCCATAAGTTCTGTTTTAAAACCGGCTTTTTGAAGATTTTTTACCGACTCTTCTGTAAGATGAGGATCGCAGCAAGTTTCTCCAAATACATCAAATTCCTCATATTTTATAGAAAGTCCTTCTCCAAGTTCTTGTGCTTTCGCAATGATCTTATCTTTAAAGGTTTGTAAATCTTTGCCGGATTCGCTGCGTATAGTCAAAGATAAAACACCTTTGCCTGGATTAATACCGAAGTTTTTGCCTCCGCAGGCGATTTCTACTATAGTACAAAGAACAGGATTTTGAGTCCTTCTGCCCTTATATTCCACCTTTTTCAACTCGTTGAAAGGCTCTAGAAAGCTTACAAGTTCTGCCATTGCAAAAACGGGATTCTTCCCTTTCTCAGGTTCTGATGCATGGGACTGCCTGCCTTGAAAATCAATGCTCAGCCCTTGGGAAGCAAATTGAGATACTCCCGGCTTGTAATAAATCGTTCCTTTTTTTAAGCCGGCCATATTGTGAAGTCCAAAAACTTTGTCGATTTTCTCTTCTTTAAATATAGGCGTACATAGCTTTGCCCCGGTTCCGTTTTCTTCTGCAGGCTGAAATAAAAATATAATATTTTTCCCGAATTTTTTTCCTTCTATTTCAACTATCGTTCCTGCAAGAATTGCAGAGTGTCCGTCATGACCGCATCCATGGAAAAGTTCTCCCTTGGAATTCAATATGGCATCATGGTCGGCACGAATGAGAATCGTTTCAGAGGCCCCTTCTTCTCTATGAACACAATAGAACCAGTCTCCTTTATCCACAAGTTCTATCGAGGAGTTTTCTACAATAAACTTCTTTAATATTTCACGACTTTTTCTTTCATGGTTTGAGGGCTCTGGATGGCTGTGGAGTTTTTTTCGCAACGCTATAATTTTATCTAATTCTTTCATAATTCCTCTTTTCTAGGTTCTGTTAATTTTAACTATATTATAACTCATCGAAAAATATAAAACCCCCTAAATCCATATCACCTCTATCCATTCTCCTCTTTGAAAAACTTCTCTTCGATTTTCCATGGAAAAAACAGCTTTTTTCTTTTTTAAAAGCTTCTTGTCTTTCAAGTTTTCTCCCTTTAAAGGATAAGCAACAAAATGACCTTGTTCGCATTTTATGTACATCAGGCTATGTTGTTTTTTGTATAAAGAAGCTTTCATATCTTCCCCTAACAGAACCTTCTGAAGTTTTCGAGCCTTCCTCCCTTCTGAAAAAAGCTGCTCTACTATCCATACAAGGGAAGATAAAAAACCATCCGGTGTATGAGGCAAGTGAAAGACTCCCTTTCCTTTGTACATACAAAGACCCATAACTTCTTCTCTTTGATTCTCATACAGGGAATATACTTTTCCTTGACGGCTTTTGATATCGTCTGCGATGAAAAGATCCGTGTTTTGTCTTTCCTCTTCTAAAAGATCTATACTAAATTTTTCATGACATATTTTGCATTGTACGGGAAACGATTCTAAAAGACCTTTATAGATTCCTATATTTTCTGTCGAAGTGGAGATCATTATTATTCTTTTTTTCTTTAACTCCTTCACATTTTTTATTTCTGCAATTTTTAAAAGAGGAATTTCTTCTTCTGTCAGAACTGTTCCTTTTGGAAAAAGAAGATCTCCTTTCTCAAACAATTGTCCTTTTGGAAGGAGTTTCTCTTTCTCTTTTTTTATATCGATTATTTCTGCATGGCAGCTGCCTGCTTCATCTCTCTTTCTTTTAGCATCTTTTCTTATGCTAAGCGGAATAATAGATCCTTTTTCCCTTTTCTTATCTAAACTTGAAGCTTCTTTTAACGGCAGCCCAAACGAGGCGTATAAATCTTCCTGCAGGATGCTTTCCTTTAAATCTTCTACCTCAATCCTCTCTTCTCTATAGCCCTTTATTTCTTCTAATACTTGGCAGATCCTTCTATGTTCCATAATCAGCGGCATACTCTTTAACCTTCCTTTGTTTTTTCTAGTTGCAATCCATTTCATCTCGAAAAGGTTTTCCTTACAAGAGCACTTCTCTCTTTTACGTTTTCTCATTCACTGTATTTTTATTTATATAACGATTTGATTTTAACGAAAGAAGGATAAATTGTCAAATAAAAAACAGTTCCTTTATTCGGAACTGTTTTCTCTATTTATCCAAGCCATCATAAAACGGATTTCATCGTAGTCGATCTCCTCCGGCAGAGCTTCCTTTATGGGTTTTAAACGATACGTGTCTAATTCTTGCTGAACGCTTTGAATCTGCTCCATTTTTTCAGGAGAAACAAAATCCTCTATATTCACACTGTATCCTTCTTTAAGAGCCTGAATCAAATGTCCGCAGACAGTCGTTTTCTTTAGAGAGCGGATTCTTTGAATTTCTTCTATATCCAAACCTGACTGGTATAGCTGAAAGGTTACAAGATAGCTGGGTTCGTCTTTGTTCGCAGAAGAATTTATAATTTCTACTTCTTTCTCTGTATTTTCCCCTTCCCAAATTCCTAAAATTCTCAATACCTCTTCTCCGATACTGTCTCTTTTTCTTTCGCCGATTCCGTGGACTTCTAAAAGCTCTTCAGAAGTCTTCGGCAAAACCTCTACCAATGACCTGAGTGTCGCATCCGATGCGATTACATAAGGAGGTACCTGCTCCTCTGAGGCTTTCACCTTTCTCCAAGCTCTGAACACTTCGAAAAGTTTTTCTTTCTCTGGTGTTAAATCAAAGACCCTCGCAGATGTTTTTTCTGCCTTCGCCGAGTAGACTTTTTCTTCTTCCTTTCGAAAACGCATTATAACAGGAGTCTTGTCTTTTAATACTTCGCTGCTTTTTTCATTTAAATGAAGGATCGGAAATTTTCCTTGTTCTTTTGTGACGATTTCCCTTTGGACGAGTTCATCAATCATCTGAACGATTCTTTTTTTATCGTACTCTTTCATAAGCCCATGAGTTGATATTTCATCAAGCTTAAGTTCCCGAATTCTTTTATTCCGGCTTCCTTTTAAAATATCCGCTATTAAAGAGGCACCGAAACGCTGGCCGGATCGATAGATACAAGAAAGAATCTTTTTGGACTCTATTGTAATATCCTCTTCTATAAAAGAGCTGTCGCAGTTTTGGCAAAATCCGCATTTTCCATCCGGCTTTTCATTGAAATATTCGAGTATATAATTTCTCAAGCAGCCGTTTGTATTTGCATAGGCAACCATCTGATCCAGCTTTTCATATTCTTCTTCGTCACTGTCGTTTTGATCTAATAGAAACTTCTGAATCCGAATATCTCCCGGGGCGAAAAGAAGAATGCCTTTGAATTTTTCTCCGTCTCTTCCCCCGCGTCCTACTTCCTGATAATAGTTTTCCATCGATTTTGGAAGATTATAGTGAATGACCTTGCGCACATCCGGCTTGTCGATCCCCATGCCGAAGGCTAAAGTCGCCACCATCACCGGAAGCTTATCATATATAAATAGATTCTGCATATCTTCTCTTTCTTCTTTTGAAAGGCCTCCATGATATTTCGAGACTGGAAATCCCTTGCGTTTTAAGAAAGTATAGACTTCCTCCACAATTTTTCGTGTAGCACAGTAAATAATCGCCGACTCTCTTTTATCCAGCTCTTCCAACAGATACTTGTTTTTATCAACATTGCGCTCTACTACAGGATAAAGATTATCCCGATCAAAACCTGTTACTTTTATAAAAGGGTTTTCTAAAGACAGCTGCTCTATAATATCCTCTTTTACCCGAATCGTCGCCGTTGCAGTAAAAGCGCCTACTACAGGCCGGGGATGGATTTCTTCTATCAAATGATAGATGTTGCGATAGCTGGGTCTAAAATCATGGCCCCACTGGCTAATACAGTGGGCCTCGTCTACTGCAACGAAAGAAATCTTCTGTTTTGAAAGCTTTTCTATAAAACCCTCCACTTCCAAACGTTCTGGAGAGATATATAGTAATTTTACCTCCCCTCGGTATACCTTTCGAAGCACATCGATATAAGTCTTCTTGTCTAAGGAAGAATTCAAAACCTCTGCGGCGATTCCATTTTCTTTAAGGGTCTGAACTTGATCTTTCATTAAGGAAATAAGAGGAGAGATAACAAGGGTCATCCCTTCAAACAAAAGAGCCGGGATCTGATAGCAGATACTCTTCCCGGATCCTGTAGGCATAATTCCCAAAGTATCCCTTCCCTGTAAAAGATGGTCTATCGTTTCCTCTTGACTCTCCCTAAAATTTTTATATCCAAAATACTTCTGCAGACATTCTAAAGCTTCCATAGTTCCTCCTAAGTTCTTTCTGCTACTAGTATATCAAAGCCCTTGTAATATTTCAGGAAGAAACTTTTTTTAACTCTTTGCCTCGGTCCCGATAGGGATCCTGCCTGACTGCCCTAGGCATGCCGCCTAGCCGCCGAAAGGCGTGCTGCCCATTTTCCGCACACAAAAAGCGAAGAGAATATTCTCTTCGCTTTTCTTATTATGTATTCTGTTTTTCTTACTCTGGTTGAGCTGCTCCTGTAGGACATACAGATTCACATGATCCGCAATCGATACAAGCATCAGCGTCGATTACATAGATATCTCCTTCTGAGATACATTCTACTGGACATTCTGGTGCACAAGCTCCACAAGCGATACATTCATCAGTAATTTTATAAGCCATAATTTTCCCCCTATTAGTTTTATCCATATGGATATATTTGATATATAAATCCTATATCATTTTTATTATAGCATATCTTTGGAAAAATACAACACTCAAAAAAATTTAATAAAAAACCGATACAAAATATTAAACCTTTTGTATCGGCGAAAACATCTATTTTACTTCTTCGAGATGTTCGAAAAAATAATTTTTAATCAACACATTATCCTCTGTGTTTACTTTTACTGAAACAATTTCTGTAAGGGTTTGAACATTCATCACTTTCCCCTCTCCATCCGGAGTCATAATCGCCTGCCCTACTCTCGGAAGACGTTTATTTTTTTCTTTATAAACTTCTTCTTCGTATTTTAAGCAGCACATCAACCTGCTGCACAAACCGGAAATTTTAGTGGGATTTAAGGAAAGAGACTGTTCCTTGGCCATCTTTATGGAAACCGGCGCAAAGTCGTCTAAAAATCGATTACAGCAGCACTGCTGGCCGCATCCGCCGATACCGCCGACAATCTTCGCCTGGTCTCTCACCCCAATCTGGCGAAGCTCGATTCGTGTTCTAAAAATTGACGCCAAGTCTTTTACCAGTTCTCTAAAGTCCACTCGGCCATCGGATGTAAAATAAAAAATAACTTTATTATTGTCAAATGTATATTCTGCATCCACAAGCTTCATATCCAATTTATGTTCTTTTATTTTTATTTCGCAAATATCCAAAGCATCCTTTGCTTTTTTGCAATTTTCAGAATGGATATATTTATCTGCCTCGTCGGCAATACGAATCACCGGTTTCAATTCCGATACCAGTTCCTCTTTTTTAATTTCTTTGACGGGAACAACTACTTTCCCATATTCGATTCCTCTAGCTGTTTCTACAATTACCGGATCCCCGATTTCCAAATCAAAATCATTGGGTTCAAAATAATAAATCTTTCCGGTATGCTTGAACCGAACTCCTGCAACTTTAACCATTTGCAACCTCCATTATATATATAAACAATTCTTCTAAAGATAATTGATAATTTGCATTTATTTTAAAATTTTTACGGACCTCTTCTGTTTTAAGGATCATTTTGTCAATATTTTTCGTCTTAGACAGTTTATCATAATATCCGTAATTTTCAGAGTAAATCATTTTTTCGGAAATTCCTTTTTGATATAAAAACAAATCTCCTAAAAATCTTTCTGTATAATTTAATAATTCCTCTTTCTCGTCTTTTAAAGCATCGAATACTTCTTTGCCTCTCGGTATCGCTAACAAATCTCCTTTTAAAACATCAAAGATAATCTCATTGACTTCCATCATCGCTTTTTTCTGATCTTGATCTTCTAAATAGGAAAATATCCGGCATCTTGATACTACAGTAGGCAGCAGCATTCGTTTTGATAATGAAGTCAATATCAATATTCCATAACCCGCAGGCTCTTCTAAAGTCTTGAGCAGGGCATTCGCTGCTTCATTTCCCATTTTATGGGCATTTGGAATAAACACGATTTTATAAGGGGCTTCTAGAGGCGATGTGCTGAAAAAGCGAATCACTCCCCGAATTTCATCAATAGAAATTATTTTTTTCTTTGGGATCAGCTCGTAAAAATCTCCCAGACTTTCATGGTTGAACTTCTCCTTTAATAATAAATTCTTCCCATTTTCTGTAAGAATACTTTCTGCCAGCTCCAGCCCTTCTTTTCTTGTATTCTCTGGATTCTTTCCTTCTAAAAGATAAGCATGAGAATACTTCTCCTCTTCTAATTGCAGCTTCAGCAATGGATGTTTCATTAAAACCTCTGGAAATCAGTCATTGGAAGGACAAAGCAGTTTACATTTGTAGAATGTTCGTCTTCTGGCTCTTTTTCTCTGCTGTCGCTGATAAGTCTTAGAATTCGTATAACATCTTCTACCTTTTCGTCTTCGACGCCAAGGAGCAGAGTAGAGTTTCCTTTTTTCAAAAATCTGCCTGTAGAGGCAAATTTAGTTGTACGATATCCGTAAGCGCTTAAGGTTTTTATGGCATCGAATGTCATATCTTCTTCAACAACGGCTAATATAAGTTTCATAATTTCCTCCTTAGAATCTATAGTGTTCCTCCACATCAAGAACAAATACTGTAGCTCCTCCTATATGTACATCCATGGGCATAGGCATAAACGGTTCTTGAGGACTGGTCAGATTCACCATAGAAGCTGTAGTATCCCTTGACTCGCAGTTTTCTTCAATAATACGCAGAACCTCTTCTACCCGTTCCTTTGGTGTTCCAATAAGAAGAGTACTGTTTCCTGTCTTCAGGAATCCTCCTGATGAGGCTAATTTTGTCATATGGAATTTATTTTCTGTCAGATCGTCTCTAAGAAGAGAAACATCTTGATCCTGTACAATTGCTACTACTAATTTCATTCTATTCCTCCTAACTGAAGATTAAGAATCTTCATCACTCGTTCGTAAACTTCCTCTACACTGCCCGAAGCATCTATTCGTATAAAAGTGCTGTCGTTTCTATATTGCTGTAGAATTGCTTGATAACCTTGAAAAACTTTCTGATGAAAAC
Source organism: Gallicola sp. Sow4_E12 (assembly GCF_052116305.1). NCBI lineage: Bacteria > Bacillati > Bacillota > Tissierellia > Tissierellales > Peptoniphilaceae > Gallicola > Gallicola sp. Sow4_E12. The sequence goes on from NZ_JBQKLI010000009.1 coordinate 18,873, forward strand.
TATCCATTTCCTGTTCTAAACGATCCGGTTTAAAATTCTCTCTTTTTCTTTTTATGGATAAGATGGGATCGATATCGAAAAATAAGACAAGATCCGGTTTTACCTCTTGGATCGCAAAATCATTGATCCCCCAAATAGCATCCGCACCTAATCCTCTTCCATAACCTTGATAGGCAATGCTTGAAAGAATAAACCGATCGGATAAAACAAGTCTCTTCTCTTTGAGTGCGGGACGGATCCATTGATCGACATGCTGCGCTCTTGCTGCAGCATAAAGAAGGGCTTCTGTTCTAAATGACAGCTCGCCATTTTCCGGATCCAATAAAAGATTTCGGATCTTTTCCGAGATCTCCGGCCCGCCAGGTTCCCGTGTTTTTAAAAAGTCGATCTTTCTTTTTTCTAAATTCTCGCATACCTTATTTAATATTGTACTTTTTCCGGATCCATCCGGTCCTTCAAATGTTATAAACATCCTATCACCACTTTTTATATCGTTAACTATATTCTACCTTAAAAACAGCTTTTAACAAAACAAAAAAAGCGAGGTTGCCCCCGCGCTTTTTAAGAAATTATTCAGCATCTTCTTCATCTGTTTCTTTTGTTTCGTCAACAGTCGGAACATCTGCTGCAACTTCTTCTTCTGTTTCTTCAATAACTTCTTCTCTTGGTTCAGATAAAGCAGCTATTAATTCTTCAGCTGGTGTTAAGATTTCAATATTTTCGTCGTTGAAAATATCAAGATCTGATACGAAGATATTATCTCCGATTTGCATTTCTTCAACACTTACTACTGCTTCATTTGGAATATTAGCAGGAGTACATTCTACTTCGATTTCGTTTAGTGTCTGCATTAATACAGATGGCTGAACACGAATTTCGTCTCTTCCTTCCAATACGATAGGTACATTAACACGAAGTTTTTGACCTTTTTTAAGATGTAAGAAATCAACGTGAACAAATTGGTTTTTGAAAGGATGCTTTTGTACATCTTTAAAAAGTACTTGATATCTTTCTCCGTCAATCATTAAGAAAACAATATTACTTGTTCCTGCTTCACGATATACTTTCGCTAAATCTCTTTCTTCTACTTGAACCGGAATCGGTTCGTCTCCCTTTGAATATACGATACCTGGGATTATTTTTTCTGCTCTAAGCTTATTAACTTTATTTTTACCTACGCTCTCTCTTTTCGCGCAGTTTAGAGTAAAGTCTGCCATGGTTAGCGCCTCCTTATATCAAAATTAAAAGATTCATACTTACGTATTATATCAAGGACCCTTGAATTTAGCAAGGTTTATGGCAAATTTTATTGATCCTTTAGCCGCTGTTCCGACCCAAAGAAACATTTACATCCTTTATACTATCTGAAGCAAAATCAGAAAGAGAACACCGGGTATACCAAATATCCCTGCTATCAGCGCATTGATAAAGGTAATAGCTATACTTACTCCGAACAAACCGCCGATTACATTAAAAACAAGAAGCGTAATGGCTCCTGCAAGAGCATTAAACACAAGTCTCACTAAAATTTTAAAGGATAAACTGAATATTTTCCCAAGACCCATAAGAATAAATATTCCTAGTATAGTTCCACCTACTAATAGAATAATGTCCATAATATCTCCTTTCTCTTTACTGATAGTTTAGCATATCCGCCTCCGTAGTTATCCTCTAAAAATACACAATATTTCATCAATTTGCTGCTAAATGAGTTTTAAAGAAAGAGTGGGAGTGAAAGAGTGAGAGAGTAAAGTTATGGTGGAAACATGGAACGTGTTTCCTCATATGAGAGAAAGCCGTTTTTATAAATCGTATATTATAATAGGTATCGAGGATTTTTGGAGGAAAGAAACAAGCTTTTTGTTTCTACAATAATTTCTCTTTTCTCTTTTCTATCTTCTCTTTTTCTAAACTTTTCTATAAAGAAAAAAGAGAGATGAAATCATCTCTCTGCATCTTATTTTACTAATTCTAATACTTTGTCTTTTTGTAAAGCTCCTACTGAGGTTTTTACAACTTCTCCGTTTTCAAATACAAGTAATGTAGGAATACTCATTACTTGATATTTCATCGCTAAGCTTTGATTTTCGTCTACATTTACTTTGCAGACTTTAAGACCTTCATGATTTTCAGAAGCTATTTCGTCAATAATTGGCGATAACATTTTGCAAGGTCCGCACCATGATGCCCAAAAATCAACCAATACTTTACTTTCTTTGGCGTTTAATACTTCTTCTTCGAAATTATCATTTGTAATTACAATTGCTCCCATAACAGCCTCCTATAATTCTTCAATCATTTTGATTAAATCTTCTTTTCTTTTCGCCCCTACTGCATATTTCTTTTCTTCACCATTTAGAAAAACAAGAAACGTGGGCTTGGATAAGACGGAATACTTCTTCGCTACTTCTCTATTCTCGTCGATATTGCATTTGCAGACTTTTATGTCTTCTCTCTCTTCAGCTATTTGATCTATAATCGGATCCATAACTTTGCAGGGACCGCAATGGTTCCCCCAAAAATCTACCAATATTTTAGTATCGGCGAGATTTATCACTTCTTCATCGAAATTATTAGCATCTACTATCGTCGGTTTCACATATGCCTCCTTATACCAGACTCAATCTTCGGTCTATTGTGTCTCTTGGGAATTTCCAGGACTATTCTGTTCCGGTGTTGAGTTTTGCTGTGAATTGTTCTGTGTATTTTGTATATTCTGCGTATTCTGAGTGTTTTGTGTATTTTGTGTATTCTGCGTATTTTGCGATGGAGTGTTTTGAGTTTCACTATCGGAATTCTGTCCTTGATTATTTGTACCCGAATTTCCTGTATTATCCCCACCTGTATTTTGATTATTGTTTGTGGATTCTGAACTTGGCTGTTCTGCCGGTTCGCTGCCGCTCTCTTCTGTCTCAGCAGCAGGTCCTATTTCCGGCCTGTCCACATTATTCTCTATCGTAGTTGGAGTTGTGCTGCCGTTTAAATATTCTTCAAGGGTAAATTTGCCTTCAAATATTCTTTGTGCAATCTCTACTCCTACATAGCGGTAATGCCAAGGTTCTGCCCGCCGATTTGTCTGGGATTCTTTTCCGGCTGGGAAGCGCTCGATAAAACCGTATTTATAGGCATTGTTTTTCAGCCAAGAAGCTTCTTTTGAATCAGCGAAGGCTTCTGTGTATTTCGCCTCATAATCCTCGCCCATAATATCGTAAGCAAGTCCTGTTTGATGTTCGCTGGTACCTAGATCCAATTGTCTGCTGTCTGCTTTATACTCTCCATAATCATTTACTTTACCGGAGTTCGCCTTTTCCTGCTGGGCATAATTCCTATAATCGCTGGCAGATTTTAATACAATATTATCAGCTTTCGCATTTTCTACCATTATCCCAAAGGCCTTTTGAGCATCCACATCAAGCCCTGGATCATAATCCTTTGGAAGACTATAGGTATCATTCACTAAAAGTACTCCGTTGATCACTTTAAGCTGATTTGGATCTTCTATAGACTTTAATCCTGCAGTTTTAACATAACCTTCTTGATCAAGATATTTTATTTTTGTAAATTCCCCATTTTGACCAAAGTTTTTCACATATACATTTTGAGGAATTTCTGCAAATTTATTCTCTTCATTGGCTTCTTTATAAATCGGCAGCTCTTCTCCCGTTTTGTTGAAACCGAGAAGCTGGGTAGAATCTGTGCTGCCTGTCTGCGGAGTCTCTTCCTGCAGCTTTATCTGCGTATTCTGATTTGCTGCCTGTTGGTTGGCTTGAGCTCTGCCGGCTAATGTATTTTTTATCAGCACTGCCAGCAGCACGACAAGGAGAATCGATACAACGACGATAAAGATTCCATTGTTTCTTCTCTTTTTCTTTCGTAACTCTTCCGCTCTGCGTTTCTTTTTGATCTGTTCTAACCGTCTTCTTTCAAACTCGATTTCTTGCGGGTTAAGCTTTACCGTATGGCCTAACTCCCTTTGTTCATTCATAATCCTTCTTTTTTCTTCCCGAAGGGTCTGGCGCCGTTTCCTGTTTTGATTCGCCAGCTGTTCTTGTTTCTGAATAGATGCAGTTCTCTTTTCCGAAGGCCTTTTTTTGTTCAGTCCTTCAACACCTTCATTCAAAAAGCTGTATTTTTTATTAATATCGCTATAGCTATTGTTCTTTTTATTTCCCATGCTGCACTCCTAACAAATCATCGTAAACACGGATCACTTTTTTTATTATTTCGTCTTCGGAATAATTATCTATTATATACCCGCTAATTCTGTTCTTATCGAATTCACCAATATGATTCTTAAACCATCTAAGCTCTTTTGTGATAGCATCAACATCTCCCGCCGGCACAAGTTTTCCGTTAAATTCTTTTATAAAATGTTCGCTTCCGCCATTTCTAGTACATAACACCGGCAAACCCGCTTTCATTGCTTCTACAATCGCTTTTCCAAATGTTTCCGAATAGCTTGCTAAAAGAAAAAGATCTGCATCTAAATATTCTTCTGCTATCTCCCTTAAAGACGTTTGCCCTTCTAAAAACACCTGTTCTTCCAAGCCTTCTTCTTCGATAATTCCTTCTAAAGCTTTTCGATCTTCCCCTTCGCCGTAGATAAATAATCTTGCATTTTCTCCTTTAAAAGCTCTTGAAAATGCCTTAATCGAATCTCTATGCCCTTTGCTTTCTTTCAAGTTTCCTGTGGATACTATTTTAAAATAGGGACATTTCTCTTGTCCCTTTTTGAAAACACTTGTAGGAGTCAATATAGGAATATACTCCGATTTTACATTAAATATCCTTTCAATTCTTTCTTGATAAAAGGGGCTGCCGATCAGCAAACGATCACAATGATGAAAAGCATATTTGGAAACATCATACAGGTCTTTTTTAATATCTTCTTTATTTTCTTTGTTTAATAATGAAGAGTGTTCTGTGACAACAAGGGGATATTTCCCTTTGAGAACCTTCGCATAGGCATAGGATGTATCGGAAAAATGAGAGTGAACAATATCCGGTTCTCCCTGCTCCCTAATAATTCTCGGCAAAAGCTTCTTTAATCCAAGGGCTGCAGCTTTAGAAAGAAAGCGTGCATCAACAGCTCCTACAGGTATATTCATAATATACACAGGGATATCATCGACTATTCTTTTTTCAAAACCCCATCGCCGCTTTCTTCGGAAAGATCTCATATCCAACCCTCCAACAGCAACGTCGATTCCGGCTTTTTTCAAAGCTTTTGCATACACCATTTCGTGAATCGCATTCATCGGATATTCACTTGAAGGATAGCCATGACTGCCGATCAGCACTTTCATTTTATTCCCCATTCCTGATTTTTTTATAAATTTTCACATACTCTTCAGAAAGATCATCCCAATTAAACTGGCGGGCATTCACAAATGCCTTCTTTGAGATAGCCTTGTAATCTTTTTTTATATCTAATATTCTATGGGCTACTTCTTTCGCATTATTATATACAACACGATATCCTACTTCACCTTCCGAGAAGTGTCCGTCAAAGCCCTGTCCTTTTGTATAAATCACAGGAAGCCCCTGGCTCATAGCTTCCACATACACCAGCCCAAAAGTCTCTCTTCTTGAAGGCATCACGAAAATATCGTGATCTCGAAGTATTTCCCGTACGCCGCTTTTATCTTTTATCGCTTCATAGCGGATATAATCTTTCTTTTCTAAATACTTCTGAACTATCTTAATATTCATTCTTCCCACTAAGGTAAGCTCCACTTTAACTCCATATTTTCGAAGAATCTCGCAAGCTCTTACAATAGTAATTACATTCTTGTTTGGATCATCCACTCTGCCTACATATACAAGCCGAAGGGGATCGTGATATTCTTTCGAATTCTCAATCGGATCTTCAAAATAATAGTCGTCAATTCCATTTGGTATAATGATTGATTTTTCGTAGACCTTCTGCTGATCTTCCCCAGCGACATATTTCTCTATTGTCAGATCTCTGTATGCCGGTGATAAAAACACAACACCGCTTGCTTCATTCAGAATCTTTCTCCCGAGAAAAATGAGATGAGGCATCACTCTGAAAAATGTAAATAAGTCCGTATTCCGAACTGCGGTAATGTAGGGAATATTAAAATCCTGCTTAAGACGATAGGATATATACCCGTTGGATACTAAAGAATGTGCATGGGTTAGATAATACCGGTTCACATCGATATTCTCTTTTACATCTCTATAGACTTTCTTATGTTTTAATGAAAAGATAAAACGATCGCTCCATTTATAGGGCTGAGAAACAATGAAATTGTCCGGCATTGGAGGTAATTTCGTTTCTCGGGCACAATAATATAAAATATCGTGATCCAACCCTTTTTCATCTAATTTCTGAAAAAGATTCTCATATAATTTTGTACCCATATAATAGGAGCAAACCTCTAAAACCTTATTCTTTTCCATTGTACTCTCCTTAAATATCCGGTGTGTAATTTGGAACTATTTTCTTTAATTGAGCTACGATTTCTTTTTTCTCTCCGTCATTTTCCGCAATTTCATGAAGGATTTCCAAATTTTCCAAAAGTCCTTCCCGATCATGAATGACTGGTTTTTCTATAAAAATCTTATTATACGCTGTTTTTGTAGAGTTTTCCTGGTTTAATAAAAGCTCTTCGTATAATTTTTCCCCAGGACGAAGCCCTGTATAGATAATCTTAATGTCTTCATCGGGAACAAAACCGGACAAGCGGATAAGATTTCTTGCAAGGTCATCGATTTTAACTTTCTCTCCCATGTCCAATATAAAGATTTCGCCGCCCTTTGCAATAGCCCCTGCTTGAAGAACTAGCTGGCAGGCTTCTGGAATCGTCATAAAATATCGAGTCATCTCTTTATCTGTCACTGTAACCGGTCCGCCCTCTTTGATCTGTTGTTTAAATAAAGGAATTACAGATCCGTTAGATCCTAAAACATTTCCGAAACGCACCGCTACAAAATCCGTCTTGGATTCTTTGTCTTTTACCTGAAGCATAATTTCGATAATCCTTTTTGTACAGCCCATAACCGAAGTGGGATTGACTGCTTTATCTGTAGAAATATTCACAAATTTCGACACATTGTATTTGTCTGACATATCGATCAGATTTCTCGTACCAAAAATATTATTCTTCACAGCAGATACGGGTGAAGCTTCCATAAGCGGCACATGTTTATGCGCTGCTGCATGGAAAACAATCTCTGGTCTATATTTGTCAAAGACATACTCCATACGCTCTCTCTCACGCATCGTTTCGATAATCGCAGTAAGATTGGCGTCTTTATAATGTCTTTTTAATTCATTTTGAATTTCATACAGACTGTTTTCATAGATATCTAACAGGATCATCTCTTTTGGATCGTATTTTACAATCTGTCTGCAAAGTTCAGATCCTATAGATCCCCCTGCTCCCGTAATTAAGACGACTCTATCCTTAATAAGACTGGTCAGTTCATCTTGATTTAAGTGAATTTCTTCTCTTCCTAGTAAATCTTCTATCTGAACTTCCCGAATTTCTTTGATATTCATTTTGCCTTCGATGGCTTCATAATATCCTGGAACTATTTTGATTTTTGCTGAAGTTTTGTGGCAAAATTCCAAAATTTCTTTTTGGTCTTTCCGATTAATGGACGGCATTGCAATGATTATATCGTCGATCTCGTAATCTTTCACAACTTTTTCTATAGATCTACGGTCTCCTACCACAGGAATCCCGTTGATATTGCGGTCAATCTTGGAAGGGTCGTCGTCTACAAAAGCTACTGGTATTGAACCCAGCTCTTTGTGTTTCAGCAGTTCATTCATCACAAGAACGCCTGCTTCTCCAGCTCCCACAATCAAGGTTTTATTATAATTTGTTCTGTTTTTCGCAAATATAAAATCTCTTAAATTAAAATGAGACAAAAATCTTGTTGTCAGTATAAAAAAGGATTCTAAAACCATTGCTATCGGATAGATACTTCGAGGAAGCCCTGAATCTACGATTAAAAGAAATAGAGCTGCCGCACCCGATCCCAAGACCGTTGCTATAACTACCCTGATATATTCTGAAATATTAGCATATCTCCACATGGTACGATACATTTTAAGCAGAATAAAAACACCCAAATGGATCAACGTTACCACAATTGCATAATGCAGATATGTATTGTAATAGATCACTGGAATGCTGCCGTCAAATCTCAGCCAAAGGCCGATAAAATAACTGGCATTTACCAATACCATGTCCAATAAACCTAATAATAACACCTTCATTTTTCTCATACATTTACCTTCTTATATATTATAATTTTTATCGTGAAGTTCCTTTAAAAACTTTTTTAATTCTTCAGCATACTTCTCTTCTCTTAAAGCATACTCTACATTGGCTTCAAACAGGCCTTTTTTGCTTCCTACATCGTATCGTCTTCCTTCAAAATCATAGGCCATGATTTTCTGGCTTTTTGACAGTGTATTGAGTGCATCTGTCAGCTGTACTTCCCCTCCGAAGCCTTTTCTCGTTCCTTTTAATATCTTGAAAATCTCTTGGGTTATAATATAACGCCCTAAAATAGCTACATTTGTCGTAGCCTCTTCTGGTTTCGGTTTTTCCACAAGAGAATTTACTTCATACAGGCGCTCGCCGATTTTTTTGCCATCGACAATACCGTATTTATCAACATCTTCTTTCGGTACTTCCTGTACTCCCACTACGGAACATTCGTATTCGTCATAAACCTTCATCAGCTGCCCGATACAGGGAGTATCATGATAAACTACATCGTCTCCTAATAGAACTGCAAAGGGCTCATCTCCTACAAATGTTTCTGCATAGGTAATCGCATCTCCCAAACCGTTTTTAGTCTTTTGTCGGACAAAATGTACATTGCAGAGATTTGAAATATTCTTAAGTATTTCGTACATCTCTGGATTTTTAGTCTTCATAACTTCTTCCACCTCTGCAGAAGAGTCGAAATGATCGGCGATGGCACCTTTGTCTTTTGATATTATAAGAAGAACATCTTCTATGCCTGCATGTGCCACTTCCTCTACAATATACTGAATTGTCGGTTTATCGAATATCGGCAGCATTTCTTTTGGTATAGATTTAGATGCGGGAAGCATTCTCGTACCGAATCCTGCTGCGGGAATAACTGCTTTGCGAACTTTCATAAACTCCTCCTATTTGTTTAAAAGATTTTTATAAATATCGTCGACCACATTGAAATTATCTTCTATATTGTAATTATCAATAACATACTGTCTTGCATTTTTCGCCATCTGTTTTCTTAAATTTTCATCTTCGTATAATGTTAATAACGCTTCGTATATAGCCTCAGAATTTTGCGGCTCTACAGTGATACTGCTGTATCCGGGCTTCGTTGCTTCTGGAAGCCCTCCTACGTCCGATACAATTGTCGGAACTTCGCAGGCTTGGGCTTCTACAGCAGCTACCCCGAAGGACTCGCTGTCTAGCACAGAAGGAAATACTGCCACGTCCATTTTATTAAAGGCCTCTACGACTCCCTGAGTATTCAAAAATCCCAAGAATTTGACATTATCTTCAATACCCAGTTCTTTGGAAAGGTCTCTTAATTCCTGCTCCTGGGTACCTTTTCCTCCTAAGAGAAGTTTTGCATTCTTCTCTCCCGTTTTATCGATCAGCATTTTAAACGCTTCTATTAAATATGTAATACCGTATTTTGGATAGAAAGATTTAATAATTCCCACAGTAAAATCCGGATATCGTTCCACCTCCAAGGGTTTAAACAGATCGATATCCACACCGAAGGGTGTAACCAGTACTTTTTTATCTGTATACTGGGCAACTTCTTTTTTCATATCCTCTGAAGTAGACAGGATAATATCCGCCTTTTTTAAATTCCGTCTTAACAATTTCTCGTGCAGAGAACTCTTTTTTGGAAAATCATAAATATCGGATCCCCAAATTGATAATATGTAAGGATGTATATCCAACAAAGACGCTAACAGACCATAACTTGTAGCATAATGGGCATGAATAATATCAGGATTTTCTTTTTTGATAAACGCTTTTATTTTAGAAAGCTGGCTATAATATATAAACAGCTTATTGATATCTGAACGGGATCTAAACCCCTCTACCTCGCAAGAATATACCTTTGCTCCAGGAATTTCTCCATCTCCCAAAGAAATCACAATGACTTCATAGCCTTTTTCCAAAAAGAACTCCGACCATTTCAAAGTATGGGCGCTGCCTGCATCAGACAAATAACAAATTTTCATTTCCTGCTCCTTTTTAAAAGTATTCGTAATAATCTCCCTATAGTATATCATAAAAGGTTTTGTTCCCAAAGTATAAAGAACTCTACAAACCCTCAAATTTCAACATTTAAATTGTCATAAATTCCTACAATAATTCAAACCTTTAAAAAAAGAGTGGAGTGTGAGAGAGGGGAGAGGGGAGCTGTGGTAGAAAAATGAAAATTGCGTTCATTTTTCTACGTTGAATAAAGAACCTTTAGAAAACGTTCCTATATCCGTTACACTTCATAGAAACAGGGGAGCGTCTGACGACACGCTTTATATACGAAGAAAACGCTTCGCATTTTCCACCACCCCTACTCCCTAAAATCTATAACCTATTTTCTATATTTTACATACTTTCTCTTCACTCTCCACTCTTTCTTTTCCTATCTTTCCCTGGCCACCAACGGTGTGCCGCCTAACGCCTAGGTCCCGTTCGGGATCCCGCCTGGGCTGCTGCTGCAGTCCCGCCTGTTTTTCCATAAAAAAAAGCCCCGAATACTCGAGGCTTCCATTATGGATTTTATTAGTCTGCACTGTATGGCAATAAAGCTACTTGTCTTGCTTTTTTCACTTCTTCAGTAACAGTTCTTTGGTGCTTTGCGCAGGTACCAGTTACACGGCGAGGTAAAATTTTACCTCTTTCGCTAACATATTTTTTTAATGTAGCGATATCTTTGTAATCGATCTCTTTCTTTTTATCTGCACAAAAAGCACAAACTTTTTTACGTGGTCTATAACGTCTTTGCACTTTTGTTTCCTCCTTCTAATTAGGATAATTAAAACGGAATATCGTCATCATCGATCGGGAATGCATCATCGCCCATTCCAAAATCTCCCGGTGCGCTGAAGCCGCCTTGAGAGCTTGAGGACTGATCCATAGCTTTTCCCTGATTAAACTGATTTTGATTCATTCCAGAGCCTTGCCCGCTGCCGATAAATTCAAATCTATCTACTACAACATCTGTTGTATAGCGTCTTGTTCCATCTTGTGCTTCATAGGATCCTGTTTGAATTCTGCCTTGCACTGCAATCTCTTTGCCTTTATTAAAATATCTTCCGATCAGTTCGGCAGTTTTGCCCCAACATACACAACCGATAAAATCTGCTGTTGGCTGGCCTTTTTGTTCTGCTTCTGATTTTTTATCTTTTGATAGTCCACGGTCAACAGCTACAGTGAATCGGGCCATTGCATTTCCGGTATTTGCCGTGTACCTTAATTCAGGATCTCTGGTTAACCTTCCAATTAATATAACAGTATTCACTGATTACCTCCTAAGACTTAAGCATCTTTGCGAACAAACATGTATCGGATGACACTGTCTGCTATTCTGCATCTTCTTTCAATTTCACGGATATGCTGCGGTTCAGCTTCAAATTGAATTACAACATAATAACCATCTGTGATATAGTTGATTTCGTAAGCTAATTTTCTTTTGCCCCATTCATCTACTTCTAAGATAGAACCTTGCTGCTCGATAATACCTTTTAAACGGTCAAGCTCGCTATTTCTTTCTTCATCAGATAAATCAGTTTTGAAAATTAAAACACCTTCGTATTTATTCATTATTTTTACACCTCCTTATGGACTTGTCGGCCCTAGATTATTCTAGAGCAAGGACAAAAAGCATTTTATCACAATACAGAAAAACAAGCAAGGAAAATCAATCATTTTTCCCTGCTTGTCTTAGAAATTGCTGTAAATAAATTCAGGTGCCTGGCTGACTTCGCTTTGGAGCAGCCAGTATAGGACAATCGCCATAATTGCAAGGTACATAATCAGAGAAGATCCTATTATTTCAGCTATACTATTGATTATGGAATTTTTGAATTTCTTCATCGATATACACCCACCCCTTCTCGCCTATATGCATAATATCTTTTAAAAAATAAGGATCGTACTCATGATCCGAATAATCTATGAGTTCTAAGTTCTCTTCTTTTGCTAGTTTTCTTATATTATCGTAGTACGTCTTTCTCTTTTCTTTCGAAAATCCGGTATAATCGCTCCATTTTCCATGAAGAGGCATCGAAATGAGTTTAAGATTAAGATTCTGTTCTTTTGCTATTTTTATAAACAAAAGCAGATCGTCGTATTCCGCAGATTCGCTGTAGTCCACATCGTTTTGAGAGTTTTTAAGGGATATCAGCTTTGATTTCATATATTCATTAAAATACCCGTCTTCAACTTCAAACATATTGTTTGAACCCTTTTCTTTCGCTCTTCTGCCTGCTTCTTCCAGCATCGTCTCTTTCTTTGGAAGTTTTGGATTCGTTTCCACTGCTTTATAACCTGAGGTGTCTTTTTTCTGAAGTTCTTCGAGCATATTCTTTTTATAATGCCACTGGGATTTGTAATTTTCTGCTGTTAACAAAATTTTATCTTTTATCCCTTTTTTCTGATAGCTGTCGTAAATAGATTTTAAAGTATCATATGTTTTCTTTGTCTTTTCAGATCCTACAAAAAGCGACAAGGTTCTTTTCGCAAATATATCTTTTGACTCATCAGAGATCTTTTTATTTCTTAAAACCTCTTCAAAGATGTCCGGTGTAATAAAAGCAGCTGCCGCTTCCTTTTGAATCCCCTCTTTCGTGAACCATTGAGGCGAAATGATAAGCATTACCTTTTTATCCTCCAGTTTCTCCCCCATCGCCGCGATTACACCTGCATGGACTAAAGACTGGCAGCCTCCTCTTCCTATTCTTAAGGTGTTCAGCTCCTCTGAGCGAAAGCATTTGAAGGGATAGTATGGAGTATCTTCATCGGAATTCAGTTCGCTGGAGCCTAAAACTGTTATCGTATTTTCTCCTGCAAGATGTCTTAAAAGATAACTGTTCCCAAACTTCCGATCGCTAAGATACGTTCTCATAAAAGACATTGGAGTGTGGTCTATTTTAGAATCGAAATAGCGATCAGCGCCAAAAAAAGTAAGCACTAAGAGAATAATCGTAATCCCAAATCCAATAAGTTTATTCATCTTCTAATTTATTTTTTACTACTTCGACTATTTTTCTTGGCGTATCAAAATCTTCTCTTGCTACTTCCGTTGGAGAAATAATTACATCTAATTCATCCTCTAACTCCACGATCAGATTCACAACTCCTAAGGAATCCAATAAACCTAGTTCAAAAACATTTGTATCAAGATTTTCTCTCAGGCTTTCTTCCCCTGTAATATCTACTAATATATCCATTACTTTTTCTTCCATAAAATCCTCCTGTTATATATAATGCTTCACTACTTCTAAAAATCTTCCCGAAAAAATCAAAAAACTAAACATTACCAAATGAAAGGTAACAAACCAGCTCAATATTTTATAAGCAAGGCGGTCTTTGATTTTTTCATAAAACGTAAACTTCTTTTCATAAAGATCATTTACTGCTAATAACACTCCATGAAATAAACCGTACAAAAGATAACTTGCCGTAAGCCCATGCCAGGCTCCCATAACAAACATATTTATAATATAAGAGAGAAAGGCAATCGCGATCATCGACTTTAAAACTCTTTTTTTCATAATATTTTTTACAATTCTTGAAAACACAAAATCTCTAAACCAGTGGGAAAGAGATATATGCCAGCGATTCCAAAAATCTTTAATATCTACACTTATAAAGGGCATATTAAAGTTCATCGGAGTTTGGATTCCCATAATATTTGAAGCGCCTACCGCCATCAAACTATAACCTGCAAAATCAAAAAACAAATAAAAACCATACAAATACATATAACCCAGTACATCTGTCAGTTCAAAGCCTACGGCATACAGCTGAAGCTTTTCATACAAGATATAAGAAATGATAAATTTGTATGTATATCCTAAAATGATTCTAAAAATTCCATTCCCTAAAAGATCTGCATATTCCCTTGGAGGCTTGTAGCGTTGTGCATCTTCTCTAAATCTCCTGTACCGGTCAATAGGACCAGAACTCATTGCCGGAAAAAAGATCATAAAGGGAAGAAAGTTCCGGAATTCTACTTTCTTTATCAAACCATCGTAGATTTCTATGACGATCTGTATCGTCTTAAAACTGATATAGGAAATCCCCAAGAAACTATACAACTCCATATCAAGAGGTCCAGAGATCTTATTTAAAAAGAGAGGGAGTATCGCAATAAAAAGCGATGAATAATAATAAAATTTATTTCTTTTATATTTTTTCCGCAAGACCGCATAAGACTTTATATTGATCCACTGCACTATCAAATACATGATTAATAGAAAAAGCTGATTCATATTTCTGCTATAGATCAATACCACAAAAACAATGGATGTCATCGTAATCCAGGAACGCTGTTTCTCCCCTAAAAAACCTAGTATCAACGAGACTGCCAGGATTCCAAAAAGAAGAAAGAAAAAATCAATACCTTCAAAATAATTCATCTTAATACTCCATTAACTGCTTGCGGTCTATTTTTCCATTTCTATTTATAGGCAGCGCATCTATGTATACAAAACGCTGGGGAATCATATATTTTTGCAGGTATTCGCCCAATAATTCTTTCAGTTTTAGAGTCCGCTTGTTTTCATCTTTTATGGAGCCTTTGTATACGATAAAGGCTGTAAGCCTTTGGACTTTTCCTTTGTTCCAAAAAGGAATGACACAAGACTTTTCTATTTCTTCTAAGCGGTCCATGTTTTTTTCGATATCCGACAGCTCAATACGATATCCATGCATTTTGATTTGATCGTCGATTCTCCCGCCGCAGAAATAGTAACCCTCTTTTTGAAAACCAATATCGCCCGTCAAATAAAAAGGAAGTCCGCTGTCCTTCTCTTTCCCAAAAACTTTCCCTGTCAATTCCTCCGATTTATAATAGCCGAGACCTACCGTATCTCCAAGGATCATGATCTCACCTTTTTCTTCCTTAGCTTCTTTCATAATCTTTAGAATCGTGCCGGGTTTTGGCTTTCCGATAGGTAGAGGATTGAAGTGTTCGATAATATCTTCTGTAATTTCTATAGAAGTGACACAAACAGTAGATTCTGTCGGTCCGTATGTATTTATAATTCTAGCCTTGGGAAATCTCTTTTTAAGTTTTTTCGCTGTTTTATTTGTAAGAATCTCGCCGCAAAATAAAAATGTATGGAGATTCGGCAAAAGGTCCTCTTGAAAGTTCCTTTCTGCAAGACACAAATCCGCGAAAGAAGGAGTTGATACCCATATATTTGCCTTCGATTTCTTCAACTCTTCCATAAGAACTGGATAATCAGACTGTGACTCTTTGTCTAAAACATAGAGAATCGAACCGCTGCCTAAAGCCATATATAAGTCCATAACCGACAAGTCAAAAGAGAAGGGCGCTTGATTCAAGATAACAGAGTCTCTTTCAGTTTTTCCGATATCTATAATCCATCTCGTAAAGGCTTCTACATTTTTAAGCCGGATCATCACGCCTTTCGGTTCTCCAGTACTCCCTGATGTGAAAATAATATAATAAAGATCTTCCTCTTTCACATAATCAGAGGAGCTTACTGTCTTTTTTTCGAAAGATACAATCTCCTTGATCTCTTCAAGTCCCACAGCCTTCTCCACAGGAAGACTATCGATCGTAAAGACAATTTCGGAACCCACCTTATCGATGATTTTTAATACACGATCTCGAGGTGTGCTGCTGTCTACTGGACAATAAGACCTACCGGATTTTACACAGCCCAAAAACACAGCTATCATCAGGGGATCTTTGTGACCGTAAACCACAATAGGTCTCTTATCCTCTCCTAAAACTCTTTTCAAATAAGAAGCAATACGATCGGAATCTTCGTCTAATTCTTTATAAGAATAATCTTTGTCTTTATATTTATAAAATACACGATTATCTTTTGCGTATTTTTTAATATGTTCTAATATCATGGCAACTCCTCCGGCTTCTATCCTGTTTTATTCATAAAATCTTAATCCCTATAAGACTATAGGACTTAATTTCTATAATAAAAATAATACTTGTTTAAATAACAGTATAGATAATAATTATAAAGAAATTATAAATATATAGCAAACAGCCCTCTCTGATCTTTTTTTCTTGATTATCTTCCTCTAATACATTCAAATTCAGCCCTTTGTCCCCTCTTTCTAGACAAAAAAATAAGAGCTGAAAGAATTCTCAGCTCTTATCTTAGACATAATGTAGATATTTGGCACCCCCAGCCGGACTCGAACCAGCGAATCTCCCTTAGGAGGGGAGTATTATATCCTGCTTAATTATAGGGGCGTAGGAAGAAGAAAAGGAGACGAATGAAAACCGTAATTTCCATTCGTCATCTTTATCCTTTTATTTTAAAAATAAAGCATGCTTTTAAAAAGAGAAAACATATTTTGGGTAGATCGAAGAACTCTGGTTCCCGGGTCCGCAGCTTCATAATCTTCTTTTACAATAAGATCTATTTTCCGGATAGCATTTCCACCCGGTTCAACTAGAAGCTCGCCTACTTTATCGCCTTTTTTCAAAGGAGCTTTTACGTCCAAAAGCTCTGCCTTATAGCTTACACCTTTATCTTTATTGATGATCATTTTCAATTCTTCAGAAGGATAGATTTGTATCTCTCCCGCTTTAGAAGAACTTAATTCTACCGTATCATACACCTTCTCTGAATCTACTATTTGTGTTACAGCAAAATTGTTTTGAACAAAATACAGCAGTTCCCGCATACTGTCGTTTCGGATCTGTTTGTCTTTTGCGCCCATAGATATTCCTATGGTGCGAAACTCTTCTTTTCCTTGATTTCCAGCCCCTTTAAGGGTTGTAATCAAGCAGTTTCCAGCCTTGTCTGTTGTCCCTGTTTTCAAACCGTCTACCCCGGCAATTGTGCCGATAAAAGGTACTGTTGAAGGCTCGCTGAAGTTCCGTTTCGGCTGCACTAAAGTATTTGTGTTGGAGATTTCTAAAACTCTTGGATAATGCTCTAATAAGTATACTGTCATTTTAAAAAGTTCTGCCGTACTCATAGTGTTTTCCGTGTTTCCAATGGGAAGACCGGAAGCATTGTGAAACTTTGCTGTGCTTAATCCGATTTCTCTGGCTTTTTTATCCATACGATCTACGAAGGCTTGTTCAGTTCCGCCAACTTTTTCCGCTAGAGCAATCGCTCCATCATTTGCAGACACGACAATCATACCATCTTCTACATCACCTACAGTAACTTTTTCGCCTTCTTTCAGTCCCATACTGGAACCGCTGACATCTTCGATTTTTTTAGATATTACTATTTCATCCTCTGATTTTATTTCCCCAGTGGCAATAGCATCTTCTACCACCATAAAGGCCATCAGTTTTGTAAGGCTTGCAATGGGCACTTCTTTTTCTGCATTATGAGACGCAAATATCTGTCCTGTTGCAGAATCTCCTATAATATATGAACCTACTTTATCCTCTATACCTATCGCTGCAAAAGCTTTTGTTTGAAAAGCTAAAGTCAAAAGCAGAATGAATAGTAATATTTTTGATAGCTGTTTTCTCAAATAATCACCTCAGCTATAGATTATACTATATTAGTCCTTAAATAGAAAGAATACAACGGCAGCTCTCTAGAATAATTTCTCTTCTTTTTCAATTCTGTCTTTATTATTCATATAAGGTTTTAAAATTTCAGGAATCGTTACAGATCCATCTTCGTTTTGATAGTTTTCAAGAATCGCAGCGAATGTTCTTCCGATTGCAAGTCCGGAGCCGTTTAATGTATGAACAAATCGAGTCTTTTTGTTTTCATCTCTAAACTTGATGTTTGCACGTCTTGCTTGGAAATCTTCGAAGTTTGAACAAGAAGAAATTTCTACATAACGATTATAGCTTGGCATCCATACTTCGATATCGTAAGTCATTGCAGAAGAAAAACCTAAATCACCAGAGCATAACAGCACAACACGATAAGGAATATTCAATTTTTGAAGCACTTCCTCTGCATCTTTTGTAAGACTTTCCAGCTCTTCATAAGAATGATCCGGATGGGCAAATTTCACAAGCTCTACTTTGTCGAACTGATGATTTCGGATAAGCCCTCTTGTGTCTCTCCCTGCAGATCCTGCTTCTTGACGGAAACATGGAGTATAAGCTGTAATGTGATATGGAAGATCTTCATTGGCAACAATTTCGTCCGCAAGCATATTTGTCAAAGGAACTTCCGCTGTCGGAACAAGGAACATATCTTTAGAGGGAACATGAAACATATCTTCTTCAAACTTAGGAAGCTGTCCTGTACCGAACATCGCTTTGCGGTTTACAAGAACCGGTACTGCCATTTCATGATAGTCTTGATCGACTGTATGCAAATCCAGCATGAAGTTTGTAATCGCTCTTTCAAGTCTTGCGCCGTTTCCTTTGAATACAGAAAAACGAGAACCAGAAACTTTAGTTCCTCTTTCAAAGTCTAAGATATTAAGATCCGTTCCTACATCCCAATGGGCTTTCGGTTCAAAATCAAAGGTTCTTGGTTCTCCCCATTTTCGAATTTCGATGTTCTCGCTGTCATCGTTTCCATCAGGAACTTTATCGTTTGGAGTATTTGGAATACTTAATAGATACTCTTCGATTTCTTCTTCGATCGCTTTTACTTCCGGATCCATTCCTTTGATCTTATTAGAAAGCTCTTTCATTTCGTTGAAGATTTCTGTTGTGTCTTCTCCTGCTTTTTTCATCTCTGGAACTTTTTTAGAAATACTGTTTTGTTCTGCTTTCAGTTCTTCTACTTCGGCAATCTTCACTCTTCTTCTTTCGTCTGCTTCGATAAGCTCGTTAATCGGAAAAGAACCGTGGCGTTTCTTTAATGCCTCTAATACAGCTTCTTTGTCTTTTCGAATTCTCTTAATGTCTAACATTTTCTTAAATCTCCTCCTTGATAAAAAAAGAACCCCATCCCTTGAAAGGGACGAGGTTAATCCCCGCGTTGCCACCCTAATTAGTTTTGCAACTCGCTTGACTTGACAATCTGCTCCGGGGTGGATTCAGTTTTTCCCATTATCTGCTTTCACCCTCCGCAGACTCTCTAAAAATGCTCCAAACCTACTATTTCCCTTCACCGCATTTAATATATATTGATTAAATCTTACCATAATAAAATAGATTAAACAAGATCAGAGAGGGCATGTTCCACAGCTATTTCCGGTATGCCGATGTCTTCTACAAAGATTTCTCCTTTGATTTTCAGATGCCCTTTTTTTAGACACTGAAGGGCAACGATGCGGTCTGCTTCCACGGCAATCCCATGGACAGATCCATCATCCGCATCGATACCGCTTGGTATATCGATCGAAAGAATAAAAGCATTCCCTCCATTGATCTTTTCGATGGCTTTTCGGTAGAGACCTTCGATGTCTCTCTCAAGTCCCGTTCCAAAAATCCCATCGATAATCACATCCTCCTTCTCTACGCTTCCCAGATTTAGAAGAGTAATATCGTTAATCTTCGTGATTTTGCCCATAAGATTGCTGTAGATACGGTAGTTGATTTTAAACTCGTCGCTCGCCTTCTCCGGATCTCCCAAAAGAAAAACTTCAACATTTTTTTCTTGAAGCAGAAGATCTCTTGCCACAGCCAGACCATCGCCTCCATTATTTCCTGTAGATACGACAACTTGATACTGTCGTCCTTCTTCCGGCACATGTTTCATAATGGCGTTTTTCGCATTTTCCATTAGTACTATACTTGGTATTCCAATTTCCTCAATCGCATAACGGTCTGCTTCTCTCATTTCTTTTGCAGTTAAAACTTTCATCGATTTCTCCTTAAAGTCCTAGTTTCTTAAGTCTTAAATCTTCCCCGTAGATGGATAATACAGAAAACTCTCCTAAAATTCTTGAAGAAATCCGTTCATCATAATGATGGCGGATATCTTCTAATTCAAGATTTGTAGATATAATCATGGATTTATGATTTTGAAGCCGGTTGTTTAGAAGATCAAAGAAGTGGGATAATCCCGAATCCGATATACTTTCCGTTCCCAAATCATCGATAACAAGAAGATCCGACTGTATCAGCATCTCATATTTTTTACGCATCATATCTCTTTCGTCAAAGGAAGAATAGTAATAGTCCCACAGAAATTTCATCAGCTGAGGTGAAGATTGATAGATTACAGTATGGCCTTTATCTAAAATCTCTTTTGCTATACTGGAACAAAGGAATGTTTTTCCTACTCCTACAGCTCCGGAAAGAAGCAAAGACTCCCCATGGGGAAAGCTCTGAATATACTTTTTGGAAAAAGCATAGATGTTTTCCATCATCTCTCTGGGAGAATAGCTTTCATTATTCTTTCTCGTATCCCTAAACAGATCCAGATTGAAATGATCGAAGTTTTCATTCATCAGCTTTTCTTGAATTTCGCTTTTTTCATAGCTTAAATCCACCATAATCTTTTTCTTGCACTCGCAAACAGCACCTTGAACGACTCCTTCGTCTTGGCAGATACTGCAGTGATACTGCTTTTCTAAATAATCCTTCGGGTATCCATTTTCTAGAAGAAGATTTTCCATTTCCTTTTGAATTTTCGATAATTCTTTTTCCAGCTTTTCTAAAGACTCCCCCTCTTCTCCTTCGACACTTATACGCATATATTCTAATCCCTTTGCTTGTAGTTCTCTTTCTAGATTAGAATAATCGGGGATCTCTGCTGTAATTATTTCTTTCCGAATCCTTAATTCCTGCTCGTTTTCCCTTCGAAACTCTTGTAAGATTCGATTGGCTTCCTTGCCGTAATTCATTTCTTATCACTCATTTCTTCAATGAACTTTTTCTGAAACAGATTTCTTAAATCCCCCGTTTTCTTCCCGCTGCCTTCTTCTGCCTTTTTTACCTGTTCTCCAGGCTTGTAATATCTTCTTTTCTTTCGGAGGTTCTGTTTTCTCTTTTCTGCTTTTTCTAAAGAATTGTTGAGTTCTCCTACAGAATTAATACCGTCTAAATGCCAGTTTCGAAGCACTCCTAAAACATAGTTTAAATTCTTCTTTCCACGATGTTCGGCACAATACTGAAAACCTCTCACAATAAGCTCGGGAGTTTGACCCAAATCGTTCATATGCTCTAAAATTCTCTCGTATTCGTTTGGCGTCAGCTCTAAACCCAAAACCTTTTCGATACCTTCGTACATCTCTCGGATCTCGTTGCTGTTTTGAGGAATATACTTCCCTTGATCTGCAGTATGCTCGTAAGGTTCGGTAATTCCTAAATAAAGCTCCCTCATACTTAAAAAAGAATAGGATTCTTCTCCTGTAGCGATTTCTATGTCTTTTTTCACAATCCCTTCGCTCATCCAATAATTCCAAGCGGCTTTCACATCTTCTAAGGGAATATTCAAAGCCTCGGCGATTTCCTCATCGCTTACATTTTTTTGTCCATGTATATTTTTGGCATTCTGATAAGCAAACAAATACACTTTTAAATAGTTTCCTTCCGCCAATTGAAGATATTGGTTCAGAAAAATATTTTCTATAGAAGTTTCTCCTAAATCTTGTTTTTCTTGTTCTATCTTAAATCTCATTCTAATTCCTCATTTCAAAACGCCTTGCATCCATTTCCATCAAATGAATTCTTGTCAGCAGTTTGCCATTATGATATTTAAAATGTTTAAAGAAAGGTTCGTAATATGGATCCTTAAAATCAATCTCCTGATTTTCAAACTCTCCTAAATATTCGCAAATATATAAAAATCCGATATTCGCATAAGCATGTATGGCCCTCGCATTAAACTCATTGACTTCTAAAAGAATCTTTTTCATTTTCATCTTATAGAAATAATAATTTAAAAGGAGTTTTATACTTTCCGTTCCATACCCTCTGTCTGTATAGTTCGGATCCAGCACAATACCTAGATAGCTTTCCTTTTTAAACAGATTGATATCCTTGATTCCTAAATATCCGATCATTTTCTTTTCTTCATTGTAAATAGCATAATAGGCTCTGCGGAAATTTTTCTTTTTAATATTATACCAATACTGGAGCTCGTTTTTTGACAAATCCCCCAAATTATAATCTTCAAACAGTTTGTTTTCATGAATTCCCCAGAATCTTATTTTCAGGGCGTCTTCATATTCCAGCGGCTTCAATAAAACCCTGCCGCCTCTCATAGATTGATTATTCCCCATATCTCTGTGCAACCTCTTCGCTGATAAGATCTGAGAACTTGGTCATTTTCTTATTAAAGAACAGCTCCACCGTACCTGTAGGTCCATTACGATGTTTTGTAACAATCAGTTCAGCAGTATTCGGCTTTTCAGAATCCTCGTGATAATAATCATCTCGATAGATCATCATAACGAGATCCGCATCCTGCTCGATGGCTCCAGACTCTCTCAAGTCACTCATGATCGGACGGTGATCGGAACGCTGTTCCGGCGCTCTCGAAAGCTGAGAAAGAGCAATAATCGGACAGTTCAAGTCCTTTGCCAAGGCTTTTAGCCCTCTTGAGATATTGGAGATTTCCTGCTGTCTGTTTTCTGTACGGCCTTCCCCGCTCATCAGCTGAAGATAATCGATCATGACCATCTGAAGTCCTGATTTTGCAGAAAGTCTTCTGCATTTCGACCTAAGCTCTGTCAGGGAAATTCCTGAAGTATCATCCACATAGATATCAAGACCCGACAGTATACTCATTCCTTGACCCAGTTTTGCCCAATCTTTAATCTGCCCGCTTATAATATCTTGAAGATCTATCATGGTAATCGAACTTAAAAGTCTTTGAGTCAGCTGCATCTTGCTCATCTCTAAAGAAAATATTGCGATAGAATGTTTTTCCAACGCAGCACTTAAAGCCATATTCAAGGCAAGGGAAGTCTTACCCATGGCCGGACGGGCGGCTATCAGTACAAGATCCGATTTTTGAAAGCCGGATAAAAGACTGTTCAAGTCTCTTAAGCCTGTGGTGATTCCAGTAAGCCCTCCATCGTTCATGCTCATCTGTTCGATTTGGCTCATGGTATCGCCTACGATTTCCTTTAACGGCTGAAGCCCGCCTCGTACATTTCCCTGACTGATTTCATAGATAGAGCTTTCCGCATATTCAATAACAGAACCTACCGGCTCATTGCTGTATGCTTTTTCCATGATCCCGTCGCTGGAGTGAATCAGCTTTCGAAGAATCGATTTATCTTTTACAATCTGACAATAGGAGCGGATATTCGCTGTTAAAACAACAGAACTCGACAAATCCATAAGATAGTCGAGTCCTCCCACCATTTCCAATTTTCCGGCAGTGGTCAGCTCTTCGCTAAGAGTGAGATAATCCACCGGTTCTCCCTTTAAGCCTAAAGTCTGAATACTGCGAAAGATATCACCATGACTTCCTTTATAAAAATCATCTGCTGTTAAAAGCTCGCTGGCTACGTCTACAGCATGTTTGTCTAAAATCATCGACCCTAATACGGAAGCTTCCGCATTAAGATCGTAAGGTGCTTTTCTTTCTATTCCATCCATTGTAAACTACTCCTTTACAATCTCTACTTGAAGATTCGCTACAATTTCCGGATATACTCTGATCGGTACAGTCATTCTTTTCAAAGATTTGATATTCTCTTTTAATTCAACTTTTTTCTTGTCGACTGAAATTCCTGCTTCTTTTTCTAAAGCCTCTGCAATATCTTTCGATGTAATAGCTCCGAAAAGACGATCTCCTTCTCCAGTTTTTGTTTTTATTTTTAATTCAATTTTTTCAATTCTTTCTTTTAAATTTTGAGCCTCTTTAACATTTTCTTGCCGTTTCTGCTCTTCGATCTTCTTTTCTTCTTTCCACTTCGCAACATTTTCTTTCGTCGCTTCAATCGCTAGTTGATTCGGAAGAAGGAAATTGCGGGCATATCCTGTTTTTGCATTTACAAGATCTCCTTCTTTTCCTAAACTTTTTACATCTTTAATCAGTATTACTTTCATTCTCGTCCTCCTTAAAAAAATCATCTATGGCACCCTTTAGAGTTTCTACCGCTTCTTCCATAGTACTGTCTAATTGGGCTCCGGCTGAAGTCAAATGGCCTCCGCCGCCTATTTTCTCTAGTATTAATTGTACTGAAATTTTCCCTAAACTTCTGCCGCTGATATGGATTCGGCCTCTGCTTCGTGTCAACACAAAGGAAGCATCAATACCAAGGATGCTCATCAGCTCATCTGCTGATACAGAAGCCACTAAGATAGAATCCTCGTTTTCTTCGTCAAATACACCAATCGCAATATTATCTCTATAAATTTTAGCATTTGATACGACTTCGCTTTTGCTTCTGACTGTGGATTCGTCATCTTTAAACAGATTCTTCACCACGATACTGTCTGCTCCTTGGCGTTTCAGTATAGAGGCCGCTTCAAAAGTTCGTACTCCTGTTTGATAATAGAAATTCTTCGTATCTACAGTAATTCCTGCCAGGAGCGCTTCTGCCACAACTTGAGGAATTTTTAAGTCATCTGCCATATAGAACAATAACTCTGTAACCATCTCCGAAGCCGAAGACACATAGGTTTCCAGATATGTTATTGTTGCACTGTCTATATAGTCGGCACCTCTTCTATGGTGGTCGATTAAGACAACATGTTCTGTAATATCAAGTAAATCAGCACATTCCAAAGATGCCCTTCTATGATTATCTACGATAACCACTAGAGATTTTGGTGTAGCTTTCAGCACCGCTTCATCGCTGTCGATAAAGACTTTTTCATAATCTTTATCGTAATCCATGACCTTTTCATAGATATTTCGAATAGAAGGGACCACTTCATTTAAAACAATGAACCCTTTTCGGTTTTCCATTTTGCAGGCTTCATAAATACCCAAGGCCGAACCAAAAGAATCCATATCCGGGTTTTTATGACCCATAATAAAGACTTGATCTGCTTGGCGGATCATCTGCGCCAAAGCATGGGAAATTACTCTTGCCTTTACTTTATTCCGCTTTTCTAAGGCGTTGTTCTTTCCTCCGAAATAGTGAAGCAGCTCTCCGTCTTTGACGACAACCTGATCGCCTCCCCGGCCGATGGCGATATCCATCGCCGCCAATGCACCCCTGTACAGATCCAAAGGATTAAGGCCTTGTGTATTCACTCCGATACTTAATGTAGGAGGAAGAGTATTGCCTAACGCAATGTCTCTCACTTCATCCAGCACCGTAAACTTGTCAGCCATTATTTTCACTAATTCTCCATGGGTAACTGTAATTACGTAGGAATCCTGATCGAACTTTTTAATATACGCTTCATAACGGTGGAAATACTCGCTGATCACCCGGTCGATCTCCGCAAAAACCATGGGCCGCATATCCTCGTCAGTCGCGTCAAAAATCTCATCATAATTATCGATCTGCAGATGCATCGCATTATATGCCTCATTTACAAATCTTCTTCTAATGTCGTTTTCTTTGGAAATATCTACCCCATATAAAAGATAGATTTCCTCTTTCTTCTCTCCTATATCCTTAAAGAAATTCAGATAAAAGCGATAGCAGCGTTCATGGATCATCATTTCTATAAACTGTGTTTCGTCATCAACAATTTTACTCATCAAAAATTCGTCCACAACTTCATCGATCTGATGATTTATCATCGGTTCTCCAAATTCGAAACAATCGGAAAACTGGCTGTTATACCATTTTATCTTCCCTCCCGGAGAAATCATAACCAGCGGAAAGGGCATCGAAAAAACGGCAGCTCTCGTTACATCATCAAAATTTTCATTTAGTACTTCTATTTCTCGAAAATATTTTAACTCCTGCCTCTTTCTTCTATTTACACTCCTCCATACAAGAAGAATCAAAATCACAATAGATAAAGCTGCCAGAGGCGGATAGTTGATAAAGGAGGAGATAATTAAAATCGCAGCTAAAGCGATCACTAAAAAGAGATCGACTCCTTCTATTATTTTATTTTCTTTCATCTTACCCTCCTTAAACGGTCTCTAAGATCGAAACATAGATCCAAAAGGCCAAATACAGCATAGGCCATGCCCATACCCAGTACTAAAAATACGATTAGCGGAACGAGTATCCGCAGATAAATATTAATCTTGTTTTTTATTATAGAATCCAGCGCTGCAATGCCGTTTACCATAAACAAAAAAGAAAAAATCAAATAGGCATTGAGCATAAGCTCCTTAGAGAACCCAAAGTCCATCCGCTGCAGAATATATAATAACACTGCTGTAAAAACCGTCCCGATAATAACGTGTTTTGGAAGACGAAATCCAGATACCCCGGGAATGTCTATAATTCCTATCCCAAGCTTTCGCAGCACTTTTGCAGAGATATAATAATTTGCATAAGATAGGATCCCTGAAATCATTAAAATAATCCCCGGCAGAAGGACCATAGTATATTCTGCTACAGTTTTCATTACAGCTTCCAAAGATTCTTTTTCTCCTACGGAAATATTCATTGAATTTATCATAGACAGCTGAGAACCTGCATATTGATTTATCGTTTCTCTCAAACTTTCTACAACATTCATTTCGTTAAAAGACTGCGCAAAAAAACCAGCTAGCAATATAAAAAACGCTGTCCCTGCTGTACTCCATAAAATAATATTCGATGCTTTCGTGTTTTGTCTAATCATAAATCCTAGAGTATGAGAGATAAATACAGTATATATCAATAAAATCGCCGCTGTTTCCATCTCAGAACTCAATAAGATCAAAAGACATGCCAATAGACTTGCTAAAATCCCCCAGACAGGTCCCCTTTTTACATATAACACAATAAAGGGAACGGGTATGATAAAAATAAATATCGGTATCAACAACGATAAGATATATATCATCAAACCAGCGAAACTGCAGACAGCAGCCTCGATTAAAACCTCCGGTCTAATCTTCATTACAACTCCCCTTTCCTAATTGTATTATTATACCATATTTAGAGGACTATGCTTTGGGCTTCCATTCTAGAACTGCATCAATCTCAAACTCTTCATCCGGTTTGAGTTCATAGGGAGTCTCCACAATTTCAGAAAAACTAGGCCCGTTTAATGTAGGCTCCACGCATACATAATCCTCGCTGTCTGACCACACAGCAAAGCGGTTGCAGTTTTTTGTCTTATAATTAAAAATCATATCCGCTGTCTCAAACTCCAGCACATCTCCGTCGAAGAAAGTAGTTGCCATCTGTTCATTTGCATTTACTTCTCGATTATGAACTTTAATATAAGAGTTCTTCGTTGGAAAATAAGGATGAAAACCTGGTGCGATAGGCAAAACCCTATCTCCAGAATTCTTCAGCTGAAGATTCATACGAAGACTATGTTCGCCGATCTCATAAGACAAAAGCATCTTTAAATCCTTGAACTCCTCTATCCCTTCCAATGAAAGAGTGGAGTAGCTGGCAGCCTTGTTCATAACGTCCCATTTCATATCTCTTCCAAAACCATGAGGCGGAAGACCGTATGAAGTATCTACCCCGAAATTCGGCACGCAGGGATGGCTCCCCCCCCGTTTTTTCTCTTTCCCGTCAATATTTATAGTCGTACGGGGATAAAGAATATTCTTAACCCCATCTGTTAAAGACTCTATACAACCACCTTCAGTCTCAGCTTCTAAAACCACATCTTCAAAATCATAATATAATATCATATTTCCTCCTCGAAACGTATTAGCTTAAGTATATCAATTGTAAGACTTTTATTAAAGCCGAGTCTTTCCATAAAAAGAAGAGGGGAACCACCCCTCTCCTTTTTTCCCTTTAAACTACAGTTTAAGTCCTAGACTAATAATAGGTATAGGCTTCCGCTATTATTGTGAAACCCTCTTCTTCCAGTTTCAGTTCGATCATTCTTCTTAATTCGTTAGAAGCAATAATATTATTCGGTCTCTCTTTGCGGATAGATTCTATAACAGAACTTGTAATCTGTTTGATATCCGAGTCGTTCATATATCCCCCTGCAGAATCGGATGCCTTGATTAAAGAATAGTATAATTGCTTGTCGTCAAATTCTTCTAAAGTACCGCTTCTTTTCAATACTAAAATTTTTCCTTCTTTTTTGCCTCGGGAAAAAATCACTTTCTCTTTGATCTTATCTAGAAAATGAGAAAGGTCTTTCAATTCTACATTTTTTTCAGTATATTCGCTTAAAATTCTTACTAAATCTTCATGGGTCATCTCTTTTTTCATATCGGCACATCCTTTCTAGTTATGATAGCTTATTACTAATTATACCCGATATTCTCAAAATGAAAACGTTTTTAGATAAAAATACAGATTCAATAATTAATATGAAAACGATAGGCAGGACTGCTATCCCAGCCGAGGCAGCCCGTCTTCGGCGGCAACGCAAAAATAAAGAGCTTAAAAGAGAGAGTAAAAGAGTCGAAGAGTGGAGAGTGAAGATATAGTAGAAACATGGAACGTGTTTCTTTAAGATTAAAAGATACCAGACATCCCTCCATTCGAAAATCCTCTGTACAGAACTATTCGCACCCTTGCAAAACAATCACCCGATACTTAACATCAATTAATCAGCAGAAGACCTGCTTCCTATCCTATGTAGAAAAATGAATGCTCTTTTCATTTTTCCACCACAACTCCCCTCTCCCCTCTATCACATTCCACACTATCCTCCCCTCTATCACACTCTTCACTCTTTCTTTAAGCTTTCCCTTATTAAATAAAAAAAAGAAGACAGCCGAAACTGTCCTCTTTAAAGTTTTCTTATTCAACAATTTTAGTAACAACGCCTGAAGCTACTGTTCTTCCACCCTCACGGATAGCGAAACGTAGTCCTTCTTCGATTGCGATTGGAGTGATAAGCTCAACGATGAATTTTGCATTATCGCCTGGCATTACCATTTCTACTCCATCTTCTAACTCGATGTTTCCTGTTACGTCTGTTGTTCTGAAGTAGAATTGTGGTCTGTATCCGCTGAAGAATGGTGTATGACGTCCACCTTCTTCTTTTGTTAATACATATACTTCAGATTCGAATTTTGTATGTGGGTGAATTGATCCTGGAGCTGCTAGTACTTGTCCTCTTTCAATCTCTTCTCTTTGTACTCCACGTAGTAACGCTCCGATATTATCTCCGGCTTGTGCGTCGTCAAGTTGTTTCTTGAACATCTCAACTCCTGTTACTACTACTGTTCTTGATTCGTCTGCAAGTCCTACGATCTCTACGTTGTCTCCTACAGATACACGGCCTCTTTCTACTCTACCAGTCGCTACTGTTCCACGTCCTGTGATTGAGAAGATGTCCTCTACAGGCATTAGGAATGGATGATCTACGTCTCTTGTTGGCTCGTCGATGTATGCATCTACTTCTTCCATCAATTTAACGATTTTGTCTCCCCATTCTCCGTCTGGATCTTCTAATGCTTTTAATGCAGATCCTACTACGATTGGAGTGTTGTCTCCGTCATAATCGTATTCGTTTAATAGATCTCTTACTTCCATTTCTACTAATTCGATTAATTCTTCGTCGTCTACTTGGTCTTGTTTGTTTAGGAATACGACCATTTTAGGAATTCCTACCTGGCGGCCAAGTAAGATATGCTCTCTTGTTTGAGGCATTGGACCGTCTGCTGCTGATACTACTAGGATTGCACCGTCCATTTGGGCAGCTCCTGTGATCATGTTCTTAACGTAGTCGGCATGGCCTGGACAGTCTACGTGTGCGTAGTGTCTGTTTGCTGTTTCGTACTCTACGTGAGAAGTAGAAATTGTGATTCCTCTTTCTCTCTCTTCTGGTGCTTTGTCGATATTTGCATAATCAACGAACTCTCCAGAACCGAACCTTTTGTTTAATACTAATGTGATCGCTGCTGTTAATGTTGTTTTACCATGGTCAACGTGACCGATAGTTCCGATATTAACATGGGGTTTATTTCTTTCAAATTTTGCTTTTGACATTGATTGATTCCTCCTTAGAAAATTTCTCTTATTTTTGATTATAACATAAAAGATTAAATTAGAATACAAAAACATATAGGAAACTTCTTGTTTTTAGCCATTTCCATCTCTTATAGCTAAAATTTCTATAATTTAAAAAGATTATTCTTTTTCAGAGATCTTTGTTCCCAGGATATAGAGAATATTTCTAATACAAAATCTCTGCAGCAACAAAAAAACCGCAGCCTAAGCTGCAGATTTTTATATCGAATAGAAAGGTGCTCGCAAAGGAATGTCTTAGAAAAAACATCTTAATTGCCTAAGGCAATTAAGATGTTCCCCCCCTACTTCCCACCCCATTATATATCTCTTACAATATATACAGAGCATTTCGCTTTCGATGCAACATATTCAGAAACAGAACCTTTAAAAAGCTTTTTAAAAGCCCCGATATCTCTACTGCCAACGACGATACAGTCGCAGCCTTCTTTTTCCGCATGCTCGACTATCTGCGGACCGATCTGCCCCATCTCTACTCTGGTCACAACCTTGTCGGGATTTGGAAAAGCATCTGCAACCGCCTTAAGCCAAGAATAAATCTTATCTAGTTGATCTTTTTGCTGCTGTCTGCTTTCTGTCATATATCTGCTGTCTGAATCTGTTTTTATATGTGAAGCAAATCCAGTGCTGATATCTTCAATAATGGAATACAACACAACATCGCAGTCAAAACAACCCTGCAGACTTTTCGCACCTTCAACAGCTCTTTTTGCCGGTTCAGAACCGTCATATGTCACTATGATCTTTTTCATGGCGTCCTCCTAAATTATACAAATAAGTAAGAATATCAACCTCGTTCTCCCAGTTATCCTCTTAAGAATAAACTCTATCAAACTTTGATCGGTCTAATTTTTAGTTTCCACTTCTTCATTACTCTTCCTATAATCTATATATACCCCGATTCCGCCTAGAAACCCTTTTAATACATTTGGTCTCTATCGATAATATTATTTATACTTTTTCCTGCAGCTACCATTGGATAGGCCCCATCATCATGATCGATCATACATTCGATAATATTAATCTCATCTAAATCGATCTCTTCTAAAACGTCTTCCAATTCTTCAGGACTGTGTACTTTGCCAGCATAATTTACTCCATAAGCTTTCGATAAAGCTTCCAAATCCAAAGCATCGTAAATATCAGTATGAGAGTACCTTTTCTCTTGGAATAATCCCTGCCACTGGCGCACCATTCCTAAGGTGTGGTTATTAAATACTGCGATGGTCATTGGGACTTTGTGGGATGCTACAGCCAGGACTTCATGATGATTCATTCTAAAAGAACCGTCGCCAGTAATCAAAAGCATTTCCTCATCAGGACGGGCAATTTTCGCACCCATTGCAGCTCCTACACCAAACCCCATCGTGCCTTGTCCTCCAGAGGTGATTACAGAGTAAGGCTTCTTCGCCTTCCAATACATCATCGTCCACATTTGATGCTGGCCTACATCGGTAGCAACATTCGTGTCTTCTGGCAATTTTTCTTGGAAAGTTTCAATATATCGGCGTGGAAGAAAATCTTTTTCAGACTGTTTTTCTTCTATTTCCTTAATATCCCGATTGAAATGAACATCTGTTAATTCCTCGGTCATAATTTGAAGAATTTTTTTGAAATCTCCCAATATCCGAACATCTACATCGATATTTTTATTAAATTCCGTCTCGTCGATATCTATATGGATAATCTTCGCTTTTTCGCTGAAGCCTGTTCGATTTCCGATTGCACGATCTGAAAAACGAACACCAATACCGATTACCACATCGGAGCGGTAGACCATAAGATTCGTTTCTCTTTGTCCATGCATTCCAACGATTCCATAGGATAAAGGATCTGTTCTATCAAAAGCTCCCATTCCCATAATAGAGTTTGTAACTGGAATATTTAATAATTTTGCGAATTTTCTAAGTTCTTCGAAGGATCCGCTTTTAAGCACTCCTCCGCCTGCATAAATTACAGGCTTTTCAGCATTGCGGATGAGATCGCAGGCTTCTTTGATCTCATCCATACAGTCAAGATATCGAGTATCGATCTCAATCGGCTGAACAGCGTAAGGAAGATCTTCCATCTCCGCCTCAAAGGTGTCCTTTGTAATATCCACAAGCACCGGTCCCGGTCTTCCTGAGCGGGCAATAAAAAACGCACGCCTTATTGCCGGACCGATATCCTTAGTATCTGTTACTAAAACATTGTACTTTGTAATAGGCATTGTAATCGATACAATGTCCACTTCTTGGAAAGAGTTCTTTCCAAGAAGCGAACTTCCTACCTGTCCAGAGATCACTACTAACGGTACGGAGTCGGAATAAGCCGTAGCAATTCCTGTCACTGTATTTGTAGCGCCGGGACCCGATGTGGCGATCATTACACCAACACCGCCTGAAGCTCTGGCAAAACCATCTGCTGCATGGGTTCCTCCCTGCTCATGGCTAGGTCTATATACGTTAAAACCGCCATCTCGATATAAAGCATCAAAAAGAGGAATTACTGCACCGCCTGGATATCCAAAAACTGTATCGATTCCTTCCGCTCGCAAACATTTTAAAACATAATCTGCTCCGTTCATCGACTCCCCCCTTATTATTTATGATTCTTTTCTATAACAAGCTCCCTTATCCGCTGTGGCAACATGCTGTACATATCTTGATAGATATCCCTCAAGCTCGCGTTTTACAGGAACGACTGTTTTCATTCTTTCTTCTATTTCTTCATCGGAAAGTTTTACATTAAGTTTTCCATTTGGAATATCTACTTCAATAATATCGCCGTCTTCTACTGCAGCGATAGGTCCGCCTAAAGCCGCTTCTGGAGCTACATGGCCGATGGCAGCTCCTCTAGAGCCTCCTGAAAAACGGCCGTCAGTAATAAGCGCTACAGAAGTATCGAGCTTCATTCCATTGAGTGCAGAAGTCGGGCTCAGCATCTCTCTCATACCAGGACCGCCTTTAGGACCTGCATAACGGATGATAATCGCATCTCCCGGATTGATTTTTCCGCCAAGAATACTCTCGTAAGCTTCTTCTTCGCTGTTGAAGACTCTCGCTTTTAATGTAGCTGTCATCATTTCAGGAAGAACACCTGCTGCTTTTACAACAGCACCTTTTGGTGCAAGATTTCCAAATAGAACCTTGATTCCTCCAACAGGAGAATAAGGATTATCGATCGGACGAATCACACCGCCGCCGTATTTTCCTTTAATCAGCTCGCCGATAGGTTTTAAATAAACTGTCTGACAGTCTAAATTGATAAGGCCTTTTTTAGAAAGCTCATCCATTACGCCGTAAATTCCGCCGCTTTCATAAAGATCTTCGATATAATCTGTTCCAAAAGGAGAAAGTTTGCAAAGATTTGGCGTTCTTTTGCTTACTTCGTCGATGATATTTAAATTCAATTCTACATCCGCTGCATTGGCTATCGCCATTAAATGAAGAACTGTATTCGAAGAGCATCCTAAAGCCATGTCGATTGCCAAGCAGTTTTCAAAAGCTTCCTTAACCATAATATCTCTTGGTCTTACATCTGCTTCTACAAGCTTCATGACTTGGCGTCCAGCTTGTCTTGCAAGAACACGTCTAGAGGAATAAACAGCTGGAGCTGTTCCATTGTATTCCATTCCCATACCCATTGCTTCTACGATACAGTTCATAGAATTCGCAGTGAACATACCGGAACAGGATCCGCAGGTTGGGCAAGAATTGCATTCAATTTCGTAAAGTTCTGATTCGTCCATTTCCCCCATAGCGTATGCGCCGATACCTTCGAAGTTTGTAATCAAATCAAGGCTCTTTAAATCCTCTTCTTTTCTGCCCACTTTATGAGGGGTTTTTCCTTTCAGCATAGGACCGCCGCTGGCAATCACTGTAGGAACATTCAAAGAAGCTGCTGCCATTAATGCAGCCGGAACTGTTTTGTCGCAGTTGGGCACTATAACAAGACCGTCGAATTTGTGCGCTTTAACCATAACCTCGATAGTATCTACAATAAGTTCTCTTGATGGAAGAGAATAATCCATTCCAGAGTGGTTCATTGCAATACCGTCGCATACAGCTATAGAAGGGAATTCAAAAGGAACACCGCCAGCTTGCAGAATTCCTTTTTTTACTTCTTCTGTGATTTCCCTTAAATGCTTATGTCCCGGTACTATGTCGTTGTACATATTGCAAACCCCGATAAAGGGTTTCTTAAAATCTTCGTCATCTAGACCAAGAGCCCTCAACAATGATCTGTGAGGGGCTCTTTCTACACCTTTTTTTATATTATCACTTAACATGAAATCACCTTAAAGTTTTTTTAGTTTTCTAAGAATTTCATCATTGAACGAAGTTTTTTACCTACTTCAACGATTTCTTCTTTGTTTTCTTCTTCTTTTCTGCCGTTGTAGATTGGGCGGCCTTCAGCATTGTCGTTGATCCATTTATCAGCAAAAGTACCGTCTTGGATTTCTGTTAATACTTGTTTCATTTCAGCTTTCATATGATCGTCAGCGATTCTTTCGCTTGTAACATAATCGCCGAACTCTGCTGTATCGGAGATAGAATGTCTCATTTTTTCAAATCCGCCTTCGTATACTAGGTCGATGATTAATTTCATTTCATGAAGACATTCGAAATAAGCAATTTCAGGTTGGTAACCAGCTGCTACTAAAGTGTTGAATCCTGATTTGATAAGTCCTGTTAATCCGCCGCATAGTACTGCCTGCTCGCCGAAAAGATCTGTTTCTGTTTCTTCAGTGAATGTTGTTTCGATAACACCTGCTCTTGTTCCGCCGATCCCTTTTGCATAAGCTAAAGCAAGCTCTTTTGCTTTACCTGTATAATCTTGTTCTATTGCAATAAGATTAGGAACTCCTTGACCTTCTTGGAATACTCTTCTTACTAAGTGTCCAGGTCCTTTAGGCGCAACCATGAATACATCTACATCTGCCGGAGGTTTGATTTGTCCGAAACGGATATTGAAACCATGAGCGAAACCTAAAGCTTGTCCTTCTCTTAAATTAGGAGCGATTTCTTCGTCATAAACTTTCTTTTGAGTTTCATCTGGTAAAAGGATCATTAAAGCGTCTGCTTCTTTTACACAGTCTGCTACAGATTTAACTGTAAGACCTTGCTCTTCTGCTTTTTCTACAGATTTTGAACCTTTGCGAAGACCTACCATTACGTCTACCCCGCTGTCTTTAAGGTTTAATGCGTGAGCATGACCTTGACTTCCAAAACCTAGTATTGCTACCTTTTTACCTTCAAAAAATCCTAAATCCGCGTCCTCTTCATAGTACATTTTTGCCATTATTATGATCTCCTTTCAAAATTAACACATCTTATTTATACGATACTTCTACATCTTGTAATTTGGATAAATTCAGGAATGCATCTTCAATGTTGTTTTCTTCAATACATAGAACGAGCTCATTCTTATCCATTTGAATACAGGAAGGTTTAATATTTCTTCCTATTAAGGTAACTAAAACTCTCATACAAGAATTTAAGCCATCCATTAAATCTGCCTTAATACGTTTTTCCATCATTATCCTCCTTAAAAATTATAAAAAAAAAGCTTTCACCCAAATACCTTACGGTACAGGGACGAAAGATCTCCGCGTTACCACCCTAAATTGTGTTATACACCACTTATAAAGCTTTTAAACTTTTGCCCTTATAACGGAGACAACCGTCCTTTCTTACTAATTTCAGAAAGGCTATTATAGAGTGATCAGATCCTTTATCTCCGTGCTGATTTCCACCACCCATCAGCTCTCTATTACTTCCATAAAGATCAATCTCTATTATCGCATATTTCTTTTATTTCTTATTCGGTACAATAATATCACTTTGCTTAAATGAAGTCAACTGTTTTTTTACGAGATTTATTTGTATTTTTATTTGAATAGCCAATTTCAAATCCACAAGACCCAGGCGCTTTAAAAGCTTATTATAATCTCTCTTTTGTCTATTATGATAACCCTTTCTCAAAATGGAATCCAAATCATTTTACGTATTATTATTCAAAATTTCTTTAAGTATTTGTATTTAATTCCAAAACCTCTCCTTAAATAATTCATGAAAAACCAATATCCTCTAAAAATCCTTTACATTAAAGTTATCTTTTCCTAAAAAACGCGAAAAACCCTTCATTAAAAAAAGGAAAGTACTCTCTCCAACTTTCCTCTCTCTAACATACTTTTTTAAGATTTATTCTTTATTATCCGAAAAGCATCTCATCTCCACTCTTCCACTCTTTATCCCTCTTTTTTAACCCCCATAGTATGTATCGAAAAGCATTTCATTATATTCGTCGGATCCGTCTACATTGGAACTTTTAAAAACAGGGGGCTGATGACCTGCCTTCACAAGTTTATCAATTACCTCCGCTATAAGCCCTTGTATAATCATCATACCCGTAACGCTGCTGTAGGCTCCTACGGGTGACTCCAGCCCTTCAATCCGAAATCCTGCATCCCCTTTAGGCGAACCGTTGTCGATAACAATATCCGCTATTTCATACAGCTTCTTTCCGCTTTTCTGTCTGGATGCTGTATGATTCGAATGATCCAGAGAGGTTAGTGCAATAACTACAACCCCCTTTTCTTTCGCAGATATTGCCATTTCAACTGGAACAGGATTTCTGCCGGAATTCGATACAATCATCAATATGTCCTTGTCGGCGACTTCATACAGATCCAAAAGAACCTTCCCATAGCCTTCCAGTCTTTCCATCTGTGAACTTTTTTTCGGCATCTGATGAAGCATCAGCTCTGGCGGAAGGATTGCTTTTACATAGGCAAGACCTCCTGCTCTCAAATAAGCTTCTTCCGCTATCATGTGGGAATGTCCTGAACCGAAAACAAAAAACCTCCCCCCCTTAAGGCAGCTTTTCGTCACCGCTTCTGCTGCTTTTTCTATATTTTTCAATTGCCTTTCTGCTGTTTTTTGTAAGGCTTCGATACAATAATCAAAATAATCCCCTGATATTGACATTATGATTTCCTCCAGTTCTTTATAATATCTTCCAGTTTTTCCATAACCCTTTCTCCTTCCCCTCTTGCAAAAGGACTTGATAGAGCTTCATAATAATTTTTATCGTATGCATTTTGGTTTGCAATATAACCGATATATCCATTTGCATAGTTAATAAAATGAACCTTTTCATCAGCAATTTTCATCGACAGCTCAGAAAATAATTCTCCTGGAAATACAACAAAAAAATGATCGTCGATTTTAAATACTGTTATTAAAAGATTAAAGGATTCCATGACAAAAGGATGTTCTGCATAATGAAAGGATACTCTTGCCCCTTCAAATCGAGACTCGATTTCACGAAGTTCCCCGCCTGAAATCCCTTCTTCTTTCGCATTTTCGAATTTCTCTTTGTAATAGTCCATACTATTTTTCGCTTCAGAAATCTCTTCCGGTTTTTTTGTCATTATAGAGAAACTGAATTTTCGTCCGTAGAATTCTTCTATATCCGTCTCAGTTGCTGATTCAAAATTTTCCAGTACCTTTTGGCCTATGATACTCCCCATCCGCTCTACTTCTTCATAAGAACTGTCTTTTCTTGTATATCTTGTAGAAATATCTCCGCTTGACCCGTTTAAGAACATAGAAAACCGATAACCTTTACGTTCAAGAAAACGGTCGATAGCTCCTGGAAAATCTGCACTTATCCTTCTATTGGAAGCATTCAGTATCGTAGGATGGCAGGAAAAGTTTATAATAGCAGCCTTCTCCCCGTTGTTTTTATGGATATAAACAAAAAAAGTCTCCTCGCTTCCCTTTAAACTTTTGTCATTTCGATTTCCGCAGATTCCGCGGATCTGATCGAAAGAAAAGAAAATCCTTCCCTCAGATAAATTCTCCAACGCAGCCTTAAGAGCAGATATTGTTCTATCTGCTATAAATCGGATTTTATCTCTGTCCGGCTCCTGGAACACCTGCTCCATCCCTTTTAATATTCCTTCTGTATCTACCACACCTCCGGGACCAGAATGAGTATGTGTCGCAGCTATCACAAAACGATCCATATTAAGCCCTATTTCCAAAGCTCTTTCCTTTACCGCCTCGATAATAAGGTTATCAACAGCTATAAGATCATACTGAATAATGCCATAAAACTGATCGTTTTTTTCGAAGATACAAACCTTTACATAAAGATCATCTAAAACACCCTCTGCTTTTCTGACCCCTTCATACCCTGCCATTAAAACGGGTATCGCTGGAGTAATTTTTCTTTTATTTAAACCTATTCTCATAGGAATCCCTCTTCCTGTTATAATATTCTGTCTCATCTACTCCTTTTATGCCCTATTTTCAAAAGAAAAAACCGGCAGATCATATTTTTTATGATTGCCGGTAAGTCAGATATTAAACTTTAAACACCGTTTGTTCTGTGATCTCTTCCGTTAATGCTTCCAGTGCTCTTCGTACAATTTTATAACGCAGTTTGTACTGTTCCTCATTAGAAGTTTGAGGATCTCCTAACGGATACGGAATAGAAATAGTCGGAACTATTCTGTTCGTGCCTACAGTCATCGCTACCGGAACAAGGTTGCAAAGCTGTACTACAGGCATCCCAAATCTTTCAATTTCTTTAACGATCGTTGCACCGCAACGAGTACAAGTACCTCAGGTCGAGATCAGCAAAACTCCATCAACATGGTCTTCTTTTAATTTATCATATATTTCAATTCCCATCCTCGAAGCTTCTGCTTGAGTTGTACCTGTTCCTACTGTTGTATAAAAGTAAGGATGCAAAGATCCATAAACACCTTCTTTTTCCATCTCTTTCATAACATCCCAAGGGACAATTACATTCGGATCTGCATCGGCAGCTGCCGGGTCAAATCCTGCATGTATCGTTTTAAACACACCGCCTTCTAATCGTTCCATTCCAGAAGCATCGTATCTTCCCCAGCGTGTAGCAGAAGCCGATTGTATTCTATCAGGATTATCTATCGGTACAATACCTCCTGTATTTACAATAGCAATCCGAGCCTCTTTTAAATCTTTAATCGGATCTGCAATAGGTACTACATCTTTTTTAGGTATAGGAAGTTCTGTCTGATAAAATTCATTGCTTAATTTTTTTATCAGCATGTCTACCCCTCTTCGAGCTGCAGTTTTTTGTGTATCAAGCCAAACTTGATCTCTTATCCCTCTTTCAAAAAAGTTATACTCATCAGCAGGCCCTGGTCTTTCTCCTTTAAGATAAACATTCCCGACCTTTGCCATAGCTTCTGTATCTTTTTTCATTTTTGCTGCTGATTTTCCGCCTCTTAGAATAATCATCTCTTTTTTAAACATTTCTACACCAGGATTTTCCTCATTCATGGATGTAATCACCGGTACATTAAACTCTTCTTTCACAGCCTTGCAGATATTACCGCAAGCTACCCCATAACGGCCTGCTTGAAATGCCGGCCCAGCTAAAAAGATATCAAATTCAAGAGGTTTCAGCATTTCAATTATTTTCGAAACTGCTTCCTTTGTATTTGAACCCATAAAATTATCGCCACAATAAACAGTATGCGTTATTTCGGCTTCTAAATACTTATCTAAAGATAATGCTGGCCCAATCTTTTCTTTCTTTATCACAGGCTCTAAATCAGCTGTATCTTCACCGCCGATTCCTGCAAAAAACTGATTCACATATAAAATAGCTTTTTTCATCCTTACCCCTCCTAGAACTCTTTCATCGTTTTTGTAGACCAGCCCGCTATTTGATCCCCGCAGAACATTGCATTATTTTCCATAATGATGGAACCGTCTTCTCGTACAGATGGTCCTAATATTTCATCATCAGCCCAACCTCCAGAAAGACCGTCACGAGCAAGAGACTCTAAACAACCTATAACTTTAGCTGCCGGTGGAAGATTTATTAGTGTAGAAACATTTCCTGTAGAAACAAGAGCATCCGCTTTCTCATCTAAAACAACTAATGGCTGGGATGCACCATCTCTTCCTGTACATTCATTACTAATACCGACAACTTTAACTCCTACATCCTCCAACGCAACGATGCAACGAATATAATCTGTATCTGGATTTCCATAACCTTCTTCTGTAACAATAGCTCCGTCAGCACCTAAAGATTTTGCAAGCTGAGCCACAAAAATCGCTGAGCGTTCCTTTTGTTCTAACGATACATTCAAATTTGACATGATAACACCCAGAAAGTTTAATGTTTTTCCATGCTCCTTATATAACTCTCGAATAGTCGGGAAGTTCTGCATATCGTAAGTTGACCATTTAGAAGATGAAGGCATAAAACTTCCTGATATTAATGCCCCGTCTAATATTTCATTAGGATTCATAAGAGTAGGAACAAAATGGTTCAAATCCCATCCATAAACTAAGTCGTTATATCCCATCTCTTCCATTTGAGACTGAGGTTGTAAAACTAGTACAACAGAAGGAAGTTTCTCTATAGCTTCATCACGGTTTCTTAGAGATGGAAGTTCAAATATCTCAACTTCATCTGGCTGTAAATCTTTTACCGTTTTTCCTAAATACTCTGCAAATAAATGACTTGCCCATCGGATCGCTTTATTTTTCTTCTGCTGCTCATGATATTCAAAATCTTCATCCGTCTCAATTACAAGGCAAATATTTATAAGAGATCCGAACAATGTATATTTTTGTCCTTCTCCTGCCATGTCGATCATTCCATCTCCAAAAGATCCCCAAGTACCGCCAACACCTAATACGCTGATTCCTTTTAGAGCATGAACCCTTCCTTCACCAGCAGGTGCTAACTCTCCAGTCACTCCTGGGAAAAGTGCTCTTCCATCTACTCGAATTCTTGGTTCTACTGCTTCTTTTACCGGTAGAATCCTTATGTCCTCACCAGGTTTTGCAATTTCAATCTCTAC
Organism: Gallicola sp. Sow4_E12; assembly: GCF_052116305.1. Taxonomy (NCBI): domain Bacteria; kingdom Bacillati; phylum Bacillota; class Tissierellia; order Tissierellales; family Peptoniphilaceae; genus Gallicola; species Gallicola sp. Sow4_E12. The sequence continues at coordinate 59,832 of NZ_JBQKLI010000009.1, forward strand.
TTTAATAATATGACTATCTTGTTTAATGAACTCTTCTGCTTCTTGTTTATTAATTGTTAGCACAGAATCTTCGAAAAATGTTCGATCTCCAAAAACAACATCTTTCACTATAAAATTTCCAATTTCTAATTTCATACTCTTTTTTCCTCCATTGTTATCGTAGAATCCTCAAATGATACACTTTCAAATTTCACGGTATTGTCTTCCTTCAATGCTTTTGCTAAAGCAATCATTGACAGCACCATGATAAAAGCAAATGGAAAAGCTGCAATTATAGATATAGTCTGAAGCATTTGAAGTCCATTTGCCGACCCGATCATCAAAGATAGTGCCAATGCCGCTTGTAAGATTCCCCAAGTTGTTTTTCTTTTATTGTCTGGATTCAACTCTCCCTCTTGAGTCAACATTCCTAATACAAAAGTTGCTGAATTGGCAGAAGTTATAAAGAATGTAAACAATAACATAATCGCTACAAAATTTAAAAATCCACCAAAAGGCAATTCATTCATTACTACAAAAAACGCAGTCGATGTTGATTTCACTGCCTCTGCCAACACTTCTTTTCCTGTCGCAAAATCAATACCTCCAAAGATCGCAAACCAGATAAAAGATACTATTGTTGGCACAAAAAGCACTCCCGCTACAAATTCTTTAATAGTACGTCCTCTGGAAATTCTTGCAATAAATACACCTGTAAAAGGTGCCCAAGCTATCCACCATGCCCAATAAAATATAGTCCATGTACCGTACCAAGCCTCATCGCCAAACGCCCCCATCTCAAAAGCGTTTCCAACAATATTTTGCAGATATAATCCAGTACTTTCTACTAATGTATTGAATATTCCAACTGTTGGACCTAGAATAATAGATCCTACAAGGATAATTGCAACTAAGATCATATTTAAATTCGAAATCATCTTTATCCCTTTATCCACTCCCAACACCGCTGTTATAGTATAAATAATCGTTATACCTACAACGATAATCAGCTGAACTGTAGTATTTTCCGGAATACCAAACATATAATTCAGACCGCTGTTGATCTGATAAGTACCTAATCCTAAAGAAGTCGCCATCCCTGCCGCAGTAGCAAACACAGCTAAAATATCGATTGTCTTTCCGATAGGACCTTTCGTCTTTTCTTCTCCCAATAAAGGAATGAAAATACTGCTGACAAGTCCAGGCTTATTCTTTCTAAACTGCATGTACGCAAGACCTAAACCGAGTACACAGTAGTTCGCCCAGGGATGAAGCCCCCAGTGAAGAAATGACTTTGTCATCGCAAACTTTGCCGCTGCATTTGTCATAGGCTCTGCTCCAATCGGTTTCATAAAATGATTCAAAGGTTCTGCAATCCCCCAAAACACGAGACCTATTCCCATCCCCGCCGAAAACAACATGGCAAACCAAGAAATATTACTATATTCCGGCTTGGAATCATCAGGTCCGAGCTTTATATTCTTATAAGGACTGATGAAACCCACCCATATTGCAAAAAGGATGAAAGAAGTCATAACTATAGTATAGAACCAGCCAAAATTTGCAGAAATAAAGCTGAAAGTCCTATTAGCTACAAATTCAAAATTTTTAGGGAATACTAATCCCCAAGCTACGATTGACACAACGATTATCATAGAAATGATAAACACACTCGAATCTTTACTATTCTTTTTCATAAGATCTTTCCTCTCGTATAATTTCGTTGATCAGACAAAATTATAATCATTTTTAATAATATAATCATGATTACTATGTAACTACCTTTATAATACCACCCTTAAAACTGAATTGCAATAAAAAACATCTCCTAAAGGAAAACTATTTCAAAAAAGACTTACTTTATCTTTCCTATAAAAAAACATAAAAAAGAGAGGCAATGCCTCTCTCTTGACTCTAAACGAAACCTTTTAATCCTTGATAGATTGTATTAACATACTTCATACAAAGTTCTCTCGCTACTCCTGGCAGAATAGAATTTCTTTTTACCTGCATTAGCATATTTTCATAGACGCTTGTTGTAATATCTACAATAGCCGGACCAGCCTCTTCCTTAACAAAACCTTCATCTACACATTGATCGATTAGAACCTGAGACCTTTGACGAATCGAAGAATTTTTGAGCATACTTTGTACATCCTTAGGAAAACGCTTCACATCTAAGGGATATAACGAATAATACTGAGCCACATAAGTATCCATATCGCATTTTATATCACTAAAAAATAATGTGTAATAAATATTTGGTCTCAAAAAAGAATAGTCTATAAAACAATTCCATATTTTTAAATATAAATCCTCTGAGTTTTCCACATGTTTAATATAAGAAGGCAGACCATCTATATATTCTTGAAGGTATGTCATAGACGCAAAAAACAAGAGATGCTGCAGATCATCAAAATAATTATATAATGTCGCACTATTGAAGCCGGCTATATCAGCTACTTTACGAATAGTAACTGCTTCTACTCCCTCTTCTTCAATAATTTTAATCGCTGCTTCTAAAAAATAATTTGTAATTCGTGCTCTTTGTTTTTGCTTTTTTTGTAATGCAGTCTTTTCCTGAGAAATTCCTTCTCCCATGTTCATCGCTCCTTTACAATTAACATAATAGATCAGCCTTTTAGAGCGAATTCTATATCAAGATCATAACAGATAATATTATTATTTTGAAATTAAATCATGGTCTTGTTATTAAAAACATTGCTTCGCAGTTACAACAACTCCTCATCTCCCGGTACAGATTCCCCCGGATATACAATTCGTTTTACCCATTCTTTTTTTATTTCCCATAGATTTCCGGAAACTTCAAAAGGCGACCAGTTGTCGATATCAAAAGCTCTGATCCAGCTGTCTCGTATTCGTCTTTCTTCCTCCGGATATTTCCCCTTGTATTTGCCGACAAAAAAACTGAACCCGTCTTTTACTCCTATTTTCTTCAGATGCTCTTCATAAGCTTTTTCATCTTCCTTGTCCTTCGGAAGATAGATTCTATTTAAAATATGATCCCATTTTAGATTATCGAAATATATCACTTGATCTTCCGGCACTTCTAGAACATAAACTACTGTATTTTCTGTTGCCTTTAAACAACCAATCGCACTGATAGAGCACCAGATCGGAGCTGTTACATCCTCTGGTTTTGGCAGCCTTTTTGATGCTTCCTTTGTAAACCAGTCGTAGCTTTCTAAAAACAAATCCGCATCCGGCCCAAAATGCAGTTTAACATACATTCTTTCATTAATAATCCTGCCTTTTTTCTCTAGTGCATAAAGCGTTTTATCATTCTGCCTTGTATAAAGCCTCACCCGTTTTTTAGCCATAAATGCCTCCTTGTAGAAGTCTTTATTTATTAAATTATACCCCTAAGAATTATCCTTACGCAGATTCTTATTACATAATAAAAAGTAGTATTAAAATACTTCGTTTTTTCAATATATATACTGAGATTCTACGTCAGTACTTTATAAACCACCCTCAAAGCATTGATAAATATACGTTCCTTCAAAATTCAGCTTTCACCCATTGGGTGAAAGAAAAATGCTCAAAAATGTGTTGAATTATCAGCTTTTATGAGTCGATATATGGTACAACAATAGTAACAAAAGCAGAAAAAGGGGTTTAAATTATGATTAATAAAATTGATTTCACAGCTAAGAATCTAACATCAAATGCAGGTCTTTTTCTTCTCCTTGAGAACGCAAAAAGTAATGAGATTTTTGATCTAGTTGAAGATGACCTCGTATTTGATAATGACTCCACAAATAAAATCAAGATGAATCATATAAAGACGATGATCTGTGGTCACTTTATTGGTATAGACAAGCTAGAACGTCTAAAGCTCCTTCAAAATGATCCACTCGTTAATGAATTTGATATTTCCGTAAAAGAACCTGAAACAGTGTCACGATTTTTAGGAAACTTCACCTTTAAGACAACACAAATGTTTAGAGACATTAATTTTAAAGTCTTTAAAAAACTGCTCACTAAAAGTAAATTGACATCCATTACGATTGATATTGATAGTAGTGTAATCAACGTAGAAGGTCATCAAGAAGGTGCATCAAAAGGATATAATCCCAAGAAACTAGGAAACCGATGCTACAATATCCAGTTTGCATTTTGCGACGAATTAAAAGCCTACGTCACCGGATTTGTAAGAAGTGGCAATACTTACACAGCTAACGGTGCATCTGAAATGATCAAAGAAATAGTAGCCAACATCAAAACAGATGATTTAGAGATTTTATTTCGAATGGATAGTGGCTACTTTGATGAAAAAATTATTGAAACGATAGAATCTCTTGGTTGCAAATATTTAATTAAAGCCAAAAGTTATTCTACGCTTGCATCCCAAGCAACGAATTCATCGGTTGTATTCGTTAAAGGTGAAGAAGGCAGAGAAACTACAGAACTGTTTACAAAATTAGATAACTGGGAGAAAGACAGAAGGTTTGTTGTGTCTCGCGTACTGAAACCAGAAAAAGAAAGAGCACAAATATCACTTTTAGAAGGCTCTGAGTACGAATACTTTTTCTTTGTGACAAACACTACATTGCTTTCTGAAAAAGTAGTTATATCCTATGAAAAACGTGGCAATGCTGAGAACTATATTAAAGAAGCCAAATACGACATGGCGGTGGGTCATCTTTTACTTAAATCATTTTGGGCAAATGAAGCGGTGTTTCAAATGATGATGCTTTCATATAACCTGTTTTTGTTGTTCAAGATTGATTCCTTAGAGCCTTCAGAATACAGACAGCAAATAAAGACCTTTCGTTTGAAGTATGTATTTCTTGCAGCCAAAATCATTAAAACCGCAAGAACTGTAATTATGAATTTGTCAGAAAACTATCCGTACAAGGAAGTGTATGAAAAATGTCTGGTATAATAAAGATATCATCTTGAAAATCGAGTGTTGCTCTGTGGATAACTTGCAGGGTTTAATAAGTATCTTTACTCCAAAGTTGCAATCAATAATTTATTGAAAAAGATTGAAAGGTGGTGGTAAATAATGTTACAATGTGGGAGTATCAGTTTAAATTCTTCGTGAAATAGTGTTCTTTTAAGCTAATAAAAAATGCACGTGGAATTTAGGTATTAAACTTTTAAAATAGAGGAGTATATATGTTTTTCATTTTTGGCATTACAAGTAAAAGAGATGATTTAGATTTTGGTGAAACGAGAATATGTAGTGTTTGTGGTAGATATGGAAGATATAACGTTTTTGTTGAATACAACGCTTTAAGTTTATTTTTTATACCAGTATTTAAATGGGAAAAAAGTATTTTATGGAGGCTAGTTGCTGTGGGTCATTATTTTTTTTGTCAGAAGGAATTGGAAGAGACATTGAATCTGGAAGAAATGTTAGTGTAGGAGATGAAGATTTAACTCCTATATATACTAATAATTCTAGAATGTTAAATTGTTCTAGTTGTGGATATTCTGTAGAACAAGATCATACATTTTGCCCAAATTGTGGAACTAAACTTTAATTAAAAGAAGGGAAATTATGAAAACAATATTAAAAGTAGTTCTTGGGATTTTAGTTGTTTTAATTTTAATTGGAGCAATGGTCCTTGGACTTCGAGCTTATAACACTAGTAAGTACAAGCCGGACAATTACAATCCTGATGAGGATTTAAAAGCTACAGACTTGTCCCAATATGATATGAATGTTGAAGGTGTGGAAGTATCTAGAATTGAGGGGGATTATTTAAATGGATTTAGATTAATTCCCAATGAAAAAACACACCCAGGAGTAGTTATTACCTTTGGTGGTTCTGAAGGCTCTCCAAATTACGAGGCTGGAAAAGCATTTTCTCAAAATGGATATGAAGTTTTATCTTTGTTTTTCTTTGGAATGGAAAATCAGAAAAAAGAGCTAATGGAAGTTCCTTTAGAACTTTTTGATGAAGTTTTACAATATATTTCTGACAACATTGAAGATGGTGAAATCATAACTATTTATGGTGGATCTAAAGGTGCAGAATTGGGACTGAATTTAGCAACTAGATATTCAGAGATTGACAATTTAATCCTTATGGCTCCAGCAGAGTTTTCCTATATGGGATTATCCTTTGAAGATTTTAATCAAATGAATTCTTCTTGGACTTGGAAGGGCGAGGAAGTACCTTATATAAATATGCAAGCTGGGAATTCAAGTGACGGATTTAATTTATTTAAATCATTTTTACTAAATGAACCAGTGGCTTTTAGACTGGGATATGAATCTGCAGCTAAAGGGGACGAAAACAAAGAAGAAGCTAGAATAAAAGTCGAAAATACTGATGCAAATATAGTATTAATTGCTGGTGATGATGATAACATGTGGCAAAGTGAAGTCGCTGCTGAAAACATATACAATAAGAGACCAGAAAATACTGAGGTTTTTATTTATGAAGGTGCAGGGCATATATTTGTGGGAGATAGGTTTATGTATACCAGTGGAATGACACTAGATATGGGTGGTAACAAAGAAGCAAATGAAAAGGCCTTTAACGAAAGTAACAAAGTGATTATGGATAAACTTAGTGAATGGCATTAAAACAGGTTTTTAGTATTAACCAGAGAATGAATTTTTTCTCTGGTTTTTAATTTGTTATTTGTTGTTTATTGTGTAAAATAGGAGTATAATACCTATTCGAAAGAAGGTTAAATATAAATGGTGAGCAGTTTATTTTGGAAAGTGATATAGAACTCACAAGGGATAAGAAAAATTATATTGAAGCAATATGTGAGACAATGTACGATGAAAGCAATGAATGGTATGAAGATATATATGATATGTCCCCATATGATATAGCTGAACTATTTGAAAAAACAGTAAAGGACGAAGTAGGATATATAGTTTATTATACTTCTATACATTTCTGTAACCGAATTCAATAAAAACAGCTTTTCATACTTCAAATCCTTTTATTCTTCACAAAAAAAGAGCCCTTGACAGGCTCTTGTACAGGAAGCTTTTATCCCTGCAGTCCTTTTGATTGTCTATCCATGTCTTCCACTACAATATCAAAAATCTCTCCTAAGGTAGAACAGTATTCCAGTATCTCCCAAGGCTTGTTTGTGTGAAAATGGATTTTAATCAGATTTTCATCTCCTACCGCCAAGAGACTGTCTCCTTCAAAATGTGTTTTGATATATTCATCGATATCATCTTCCGATAAATTCTTTCCCTCGATTAACAACTGGGTATCGTATTTAAACTCTAACATAATTCCTCCTGTTTTTTTCTTTATATTATACTCTTATTTCAGTATTTTCTTTAATAATTTCAGATTATTTTTAAAAGGCGGATATCTTAGTGGAATATCCAGCAGATTGCTTTTCTTTAGAATGCTTTTCTTGTGAGTAAAGGTCTCGAAACCTTCTTTTCCGTGATAAAAACCCAGTCCGCTTTTCCCTACTCCTCCAAAGGGAAGGTGGGTTGAAGAAACTTGTATCACCACATCATTGACAGCTCCTCCTCCAAAAGAAAGATCTCCCAGAATCCTTTCTTCATTTTCCTTGGAGGTTGTAAAAAGATACAGGGCTAAGGGTTTTGGTTTATTCCTTAATACATTCACGACCTCTTCGATCTGATCAAATACAATAATAGGAAGAAGCGGACCGAAAATCTCTTCTTTCATAGAAGCCGACTCCCAGGTTCCTTCTATAATCGATGGAGCTATTTTTTCTTTCTGATTATCAAAACTCCCTCCATAAAGGACAATGTCTTTTTTCAAGTATTCTACAAGTCTTCGAAAATGCTTCTCGTTTATAATCTTGGGATATTCTTCATTGTTTAAAGGATCTTTCCCATAAAACTCCTCTATGGATTCTATTAAATATTTTATAAACTCTTCTTTTACTTCTTTTTGTAAACAAATATAGTCCGGTGCTACACAGGTCTGACCGGCATTTAAGAGTTTTCCCCATGCGATTCTCTTTGCTGAAAGTTTTATGTCTGCTGTTTTATCGACAATACAAGGACTTTTCCCTCCAAGCTCTAAGGTAACAGGTATTAATTTTTCTGCCGCTTTTTCATAGACTATTTTTCCCACAGCGGTGCTGCCGGTAAAAAAGACATAATCGAAATGTTGATCTAATAATTCCTGAGTCCTTTCCTTACCGCCTTCCACAACAGCAGCATATTCTTTATCGAAAGTATCTTCTATAATCTTCCTTAAAACCTTCGCAGAATGTACGGAAATCTCCGATGGTTTTATAATCACGGTGTTTCCGGCTGCTATTGCTGCAATAAAAGGATGCAGCGTTAGCTGAAAGGGATAATTCCACGGAGAAATCACAAGCACCTGCCCATAAGGTTCTGAGTAAACTATGGATTTTGAAGGGAAATGAGCCAAAGGCGTTTTAACCCTTTTCGGCTTTCCCCATTTTTTCAGATTTTTTATAATATGATTGATTTCCTGATAAAACATCCCTATCTCTGTTTCGTAGGATTCAAAAGGAGACTTCCCCAGATCTTTATCTAACGCTTCCATAATCCTATTCTCATTTATTTTTACAGCTTCTTTTAATTCGCGAAGCTTCTTTATCCGATAATCTAAATCTTTTGTATAACCTCTATTATAAAAATCTCTTTGATTTTGTACTAGCTCTTGTATATTCATAGAAACCTCCTATCTTTACTAATACCCTTTTAGAACAAAAAAAGAGACCCTCCTCAGGAGCGTCCCTTTTTTATACTCATAATAAAGCACAGAAAATCTTTACCCTATTACCTGTCTCCTATTACCTACTACCAATTCCCTACTTCCTATTTTACCTACTTCCTACTCCCCTAACAATCGATTCCGCCGTCTACTCTTAATAATTGTCCTGTTATAAATCTAGATTCATCTGAAGCAAGGAAAAGTGCTGTGTTTGCAATATCTAACCCTTCTCCTAGTGTTTTAAGAGGACTCCTCTGGCGCATAGGTTCCATCGCATCGGCTCCCCCTACAGAATCCAGCATCGCCGTCTGGATCGCTCCAGGAAGAATAGCATTGCAGCGGATTTCCGGGCCAAGCTCCCTTGCAAAAGCTTTGGTTAAACCGCTCATTGCGTGTTTCGAAGAACAATAGGCAACAGATCCCCATCTTGCGGAGGTTCCCGCTACCGAACCGGTGTTGATAATAACCCCTTTGCCCTTTTCTTTCATCACAGGAGCGCATTTTTTCGTAAGGACTAAAGCTGCGTTTACATTCACATTAAACACATTTAAAAACTCTTCCAGCTCAATATCCAAAGTGTTTTTTGTTGACAGCATTCCAGCATTATTGTACAAAATATCTACCGTTCCATAAACTTTTATCGTTTCGTCGAAGATATTTTCCACCTGTTTTAAATCTGTCATATCCACTAAAACATATATCGCTTCTCCGCCGGTATCTTTAATCTTTTGAACTGCTTCCTTAGAACGCTCTTCATTTCGTCCTGTGATAACGACTTTTGCCCCTTCTTTTGCAAACAAATAAGCTGTTTCCCTTCCCATACCTGAAGTAGATCCTGTTATAATCGCAACTTTTCCATCTAATTTTCCCATACTTTCCTCCTTGTTATATTATTATCTCTAATGATATACTTATACCTTATATCGTTTTAAAACTATCAATATAAATATCTTCTTTAATAAATATAAACGACACCTTTCATTTTCCTTTTAAATTCATGAAAATCTTCTTCGGTTATCTTACCTTGGGAGGTCATTATAAGAAGAGGTATTTCAGCATTTCCTGGCATTAAAGGAGGCTGAGCATAAGGATACTCATTTAATTCAAAGCCGTTTCTTTCATAGAAGGCGATCCTTCTTCTGCTGATCTTGTCTTCTGGAGGTTCTACTTCTAGGTAAATTCTTTTGATCCATTTTGATCGGGCAGACGTCAAAATCTTTGTGCCGATTCCTTCTCCTCGTGTATCTGGACATACTACGAGATGTTCTACAAAATTAAAATCTTTAAACTTCCAAGAACTGATATATCCTTTTATTCTTTCCTCTTCTTCATAAACTTCGATATCATAATCTGGATGATCTAATAATTCTTTCTGCCTTTCATAGGAACGGTATTCTTTTACGGGAAAAGAACTTTCTAAGATCTTAAAAAAATCATTGAACTCTTCCTTTTTCATTTCTCTTAATACACTAGATTTCATCTGCGGTCTTCCTTTCTTCCCTATTTCTCTTTGCACTATAGAATATACCCATCATAATTAAAAACACAATTCCCTCTGTAAATACAAAGGAAAGCCAGACTCCTCTCATCTTAAAGTATTCCTGGAGTATAAAAACCATGGGAATAAGTATTGCAATGCTTCGAAGTATGGATAAAAACATCCCCTCCTTTGTTTTTAATACAGCACTTAAATAAGCAATAGTCACAATATTAAAACCTGCGAAAAAGTATCCAATAAAATAAATCCGAAGACCCTCTACCGCTAAGCCCAGAAGTTCTGGATCCCCTTGGCTGTTAAACAGCATTCCTATTTCCTCTGCAAAGAAAAATACGATTCCATAACAAAGGATAATCACTATAGCCGCCGTAATCCAAGAAGCTCTAAAAATAAATTTTAGATCTGTCTTTTTTCCTAAACTGAAGGATCTGCTTGCTAGAGGCTGAATTCCTTGAGAAATCCCCACAAAAACAGCTGTTTCGATTAAAGCGATATTCGCAACGATCCCATAAGCCCCTACACCTATCGTTCCTCTTATATTCATAATAATAAGATTAAAGGTGATCAGAGAAACAGCTGAGGCGATTTCTACTATAAAAGAAGAAAAACCATAAGATGCCATCGCAAAAATCCTATTTAAACTAATTTTTGTTTTTATCCATTTAAATCCTGCTTGAGTTCTAAAATGCTTCGATAAAATAAGGAGGCTTATAACAGGAGACAAAGACGTAGCAAAGGCCGCTCCGAACATCCCCCAGCCAAATACAAACATAAATACATAATCTAGTACAATATTCGAAAAACTGCTGGTAATCATCGCAATCATTGGAAGTTTTGGATTGTTATCGTTTCGAATATAGGCGAGACTTATATTGTTAAAAATGAAAAAAGGAGCCGCTAAAAGGATCGTCCGAAGATAGGTAACGGTCAAAGGCAAAGTTGCTCCTTCCGCTCCAAGAACATTAGACAAAGGCTCCGTAAAGAAGATCCCCATCAGTACAAAAACAAGAGCCGCGCATCCTCCTATAAACACTGCATGGCTGAAGGATCTATTTCCTTCTCCTTCTTTATGCTGTGTTAAAGAATAATCCGTTCCGCCTCCGATCCCGATCATCAGTCCGAATCCATTTAAAATACTATAAACAGAAATCGAAAAATTAAGAGCCGCCAGCCCTTCCCCTCCTAAACCCTTAGCCACAAAATACGTATCTCCTAATATATAACAAGATAAAGCAATCATGCTCATCACATTCAAGCTTACATACTTTATAAAATCCCTCTTAATCTCTACCATATTCTCCCCCATAAATATTTAAAATACTAACCTCTGTCGTGATACAAACACTTACCTATGTCTTGACTAACGCTTAGGTTCCTCTAGATCCATGCGTATTTATTCCTTCCAATGGCAACTCTTGCTATAAGAAAGTTTAAAGCTCTAGATATCTTCTTCCTATACATTTACAGTACAAGAAAGGTCTTAGTTTCCAATCCTGGGGAAGGATGAAGGGCACCTAAGATTCTCCTGAAGCCCTAGCTCAAATCAGGTCTTTAGATTTGACGAGCAGGCCTCATGCCACTCGTTTCCCAAGAGCGGTATTTTGCGATTGGCTAGAAACGATCGGCCATATCCTCCCCCAGACCCCCTCCTTTTACACCCCCAACGCTTAGGAGCAAGGGAGCGTCTAACGACGCCTTTTATATACGAAGAAAATGCTCCGCATTTTCCACCACAACTCCCCTCTCCACTCTTTCACACTTCACTCTTTTCTTACTACAGGTGTGCCGCCTAGAGCCTAGGTGCCGAAGGCATCCTGCCTGGGTTGCGAAGCAATCCCGCCTTTTCCTACTCCCTATCTTTTCCCTAAAAAAAAGAAGGCATCCCATCTCTCCTTCTTAGACCTAACGGAGAGATACGATACCTTCCACTTCACCCGGTGGCGAAGTAATATATTTAATTAATATAAGTATACTGTAAAAGCACTTCTAAAGTAGCAAGAAGATTTTATAGCAATGAGTCTTTACCTAGAAAACTAAGCCCTAAATTTCTTATTTCTATACTTTTATAGTATAAGAAAGGTCTTAGTTTCCATCTCTGGGGGAGGATGAAGGGCGCTTAAGATTCTCCTGAAGCTCTAGCTCAAATCATGTCTTTAGATTTGCCAAGCAGGCCTCATGCCACTCGTTTCCCAAGAGCGGTATTTTGCGATTGGCTAGAAACGATCGGCCATATCCTCCCCCAGACCCCCTCCTTTTACACCCCAACGCTTAGGAGCAGAGGAGCGTCTAACGACGCCTTTTTTCATACGTAGAAAATAAGCGTACTTCTTATTTTCCTCCACAACTCCCCTCTCCCCTCTTTCACATTCCACACTTTTTCTTTCATCCCTATCTTCCTCTATCTTTTCCTAGGCCGCAAAGCGGTCCTGCCTAGAGCCTAGGTGCCAAAGGCATCCTGCCTGGGTTGTGCAGCAATCCCGCCTCTTCCTATCTCCCTACAATATCTTCGATAAGAAACTTTGAAGTCTTGGGCTTTCCGGGTTTGCGAAAAATTCCTCTGGAGTATTCTCCTCTTCGATAAGACCATCATCCATAAACATAACACGATTCGATACTTGGCGGGCAAAACCCATCTCATGAGTAACCACTACCATAGTCATGCCCTCATAAGCGAGCTCTGTCATAACATCCAACACTTCTCCTACCATCTCTGGGTCGAGAGCTGAGGTCGGTTCGTCGAAAAGCATGACTTCAGGATCCATTGCCAAAGCCCTTACAATAGCAATCCTCTGCTTCTGTCCGCCGGAAAGCTGATTCGGATATGCTTTTGCCTTATCTACAAGGCCTACCCTTTTTAAGAGAACATTTGCTCTTTCTCTCGCTTCTTCATTGCTTAATTTCTTAAGTTTTCTTGGCGCGATGGTAATATTTTCTTCGATGGATAAATGAGGAAAAAGGTTAAACTGCTGAAAAACCATTCCCATTTTCTGGCGAACCTTGTTGATATCCGTTTTCTTATCTGTAATATTCTGTCCGTCTACTATGATCCTGCCTCCCGTAGGACGCTCTAAAAGATTCAAGCAGCGTAAAAAGGTTGATTTTCCAGAACCGGATGGACCTACGATAACGACTCTGTCTTTTCGTTCAATCTTCGTTGTAATACCTTTTAAGACTTCATGCTCTCCAAAAGCCTTCTCTAAATTTAGAATATCAATCAACTTGTGCCATCCTCCTTTCCAATTTTCCTTGGAATTTCTGTAAAATAAGAACCAATACTAAATAAAATGCCGCTGCAATAAATAGAGGGGGTAAGATATCATAGGTTCTCGATCCTACTAAAGTAGCCGCCTTTGTAAGCTCAGTAATAGCTATAACGGAACCTACAGATGTTTCCTTGATCAATACGATAAACTCATTTCCAAGGGCTGGAAGAATGTTTTTAATCGCCTGTGGAAGGATAATATAGCGCATCGTTTCCCCCTGCTTAAATCCTAGACTCCGTCCTGCTTCCGCTTGTCCATTATCCACAGCTTCAATCCCTGCACGGACGATCTCAGCGATATAGGCTCCAGAGTTGATTCCGAAACAAACAGCTCCTACAAGCACTTCGCTTGTAGATCTTGAAGTAAAAATCAAATTATATATGATTAATAATTGCAAAAGGACCGGTGTCCCTCGAATTACAGTTGTATAAAGGTCTCCTATTCTTGCCAGAATCCCCATAATAGCATTCTGCTTGCGGCTTACCTTGATAATTGCAACAATCACTCCGATAGCCATACCGATAATAACAGCTAAAACAGTGATCTTCAACGTTAAGAGCAAACCATCTAAATAAAGCATATATCGTCCCTGAGGAACGAAGGCTTCATATAATCGGTCTAATATATTCATATCTCAATATTCCCTTCTAAGTAAAAGATAAGGAACCTTAAACAGGTTCCTCTCCCTTATTTTTGTGCATGATTTTCCATAATCTTGTCTAATTCGCCACTTTCTTTAAGCTCTTTGATTACGGTGTTGATTTGATCCAAAAGCTCTTGATTTCCCTTTTGAACTGCAATCGCATATTGATCTACAAACAGAGGCTCGCCTTCAAGAATCTTCAAAGTATCATTATTCGCCGCTACTAATTCTTCTGCTGGAAGCTGGTCCATTACGATACAGTCCACTTTTCCATTTTTCAAATCTTCTGTAGCTTGGACAAACTTCGTATAACGCTTCACTTCTTTCGGCTGCGTATTTTCTGGATTGCTGACTTGAATATCTGCAATATTTCCCTGCTGAACTGCTACAATTTTGTCGTTTAAAGCATCCCATGTAGGAGTTTCTACTGTCAGATTTGCTGCATTGACTACAACCACTTCTGTAGAATCAACATATCTCTCAGAGAAATCCATTTGTTTTTCTCGTTCTTCTGTTACAGAAACTCCAGAAGCTACCATATCTACCTTTCCTGATTGAACCGCTAAAAGAGCTCCGTCAAAATCCATATCTTTTACTTCTAATTCTTTGCCAAGCTTTTCTGCAATTTTTTTAGAAATATCGATATCGATTCCCACAACCTCTCCGCCGTCTCCTATGTACTCGTATGGCGGGAATCCTGCTTCTAATCCAACGATAAGTTTCTCGCCGCTTGATGCGCCCTGCTCAGCTGGTTCTGTGTTTTCCGCATTTTGTGCATTGCCGCAGGCAGCTAAAACAAACGCCATCATTAAGGCCATTACAATTTTCATTAACTTTTTCATATTTCTCCTCCATTTATTTATATGTTCATATTCTATCATTGAAAACCCTTGATATCAATATTTAAGTTAAACAGAAGAGAGGGAGTAGGTTATAGGTCTTAGGAAGTAGGGAAAGAAAGCGGGAGGTCTGATCACGACATGGGTAAGTCATTTGTGTCAAGACATAGGTAAGTGTTTGTGTCAGAATATAGGTAAGTCTTTTTAACGTTTTCTATGGTAGAGACATTGATTGTGCTTTTTGTTTAGCTTTTTTGATAAGAGGAAAATACAGCTCTCTTTTGTCACAGCTTAAAGAAAAGCAGTATGCCTACGGCTGCTAAAAAAAGAAAGGACATTTTTACAGCAATAAGCTTTGCTGAAAAAACTTCCTTTCTTTGGAGGGCAGTTTATTCTATTATACAGTCCCATAGAACTTCTCGAACAGAATAATCGCACCATTCTTCGATTTTTTCCAGATATTTCTCTTTCTTTTGAGAAGCTTCCGACTCTTTCAAAAGAACTTCGGAAATACCTAAGGTTAGAAAATCTAAGGAATTCTGCTTTTCAATCTCTTTCACGGAAAGTTTGTAATGATGATGAAGTCTGTCGATGATCCGAAGGCGAATCTGTCTTTTTTCTTTTAAAGATCGAACTCCTCTTATATCAATTTCTACTCTCATCATCAACATAATCATACTCTCACCCTTATTTTTCTCCGAAGACTTTAACCTTTTCTTCTACAGCCATTTTTTCTTTCGGTTCTGGATATTCTTCTATAACTCCAAATGGCATTTGGCTTATGAGCATCCACTCTTTTGGAATATCATACCTTTGTGCCACTTCTTCATCGATAAGAGGATTATAATGCTGAACACTCGCTCCCAAACCGCAGGATGCTAAAGCTGTCCAAATTCCATAAAGAAGAATTCCATCTCCTTCACTTGCCCATCGGTCAAAGTTATGAGCATAATCCGGGAATTTTTCTTCCATAATTTTTAAAGAATTCTTATCCTGATAGAAAAGAACTGTTCCGTAAGCTTTTGCAAATCCCTTGATTTTCTTCTCTGTTTCTTTGAATCTTTCCTCATCGTTTACAACCTTTCTCAAAGTCTCCATAACGATATTTTCCCAAAGATAATCGTGTTCTTCTCCTAATAAAATCACAACACGCTGGGACTGGCTGTTCAACGAACTAGGTGCATCCTGAGTCACCTGTTTAATCATCTCGATAAGATTTTCGTCTTTGAGTGTCGACTCTTTCTTTAAACTGTAAACTGATCGTCTTTTTGCCACTGCAGCTAAATAATCCATATATTCCCCTTTCAAAATATATAATATTTACTTTTACATATTTACCCTATTTAGTAATAAATATATCGGGAAAAGGAAAAATAGTCCAGGAATCATAATAACAAGAGCTATACCTCTTACTTTCTTTATCCTAAGAGAGCATCTAACGACACCTTTTATTTACGAAGAAAATGCACAGTATTTTCCACCACCCCTACTTCCTAAATCCTATAACCTATCCCCTATCTTTTCTCTTTCCCTAGGCCGCAAAGCGGTCCTGCCTAGTGCCTAGGTGCCGAAGGCATCCTGCCTAGGTTGCAAATCTACCCCGCCTTTTCCCTATTTCCTAAAACCTGTTTCTTATCTCTTTTCGAGTTTCGTGGAATAATTCCATTTTTCTTTTTGAACTGATCACTACTCGTTTTTCTAAACTACCCGGAATATCTTTTTCTATTTCTCGAAGAATCTCCCGATAATATACCAGAGCAAGCATCAAGGGAAGCCTTGATTTTACCTTAAAATCAGGACAGAGTTTTTAAAAGAATCATAATACGTATTTGCTTTCTCTATCATCTTCCAAATCATTTCTGTGTAGCTGTCATTTAATCTTTTCTCTTTAATATGCTCAATACTAATGCCATACTTTTTCATAAGGTCTTCCGGGAGATAGACTTGGGATCGTACTTTCGCGTCTTCGGAAATATCACTTAATATTAGTATACTGCATAGCGATTCCGAGTTCTTCGCAAGCTCTTTCCATTTTTCGATCATAGCTGCTGCTTAAAACAGGAAGAAGCATTTTCCCTACAGACCCTGCCACTAAACGAGAATACTCTTCCAGCTCTTCCTCCGTCGAAAAACCAGTCAGCCCAATTCCCCGCCGCTGTCCTTCTAATTGTTCTTCAAAAAAAGCATAAGGAATATCATATTTATCCACTGTATCCCTTAACGCTCTCCAATTATAGTTGTCTTTGTCCTTTCTATTTTTGAAGAACTCGTACTCCTTATAAAAATCTCGGTATTTTTCTAACGCCGCTTTCTGGTCTGGTGTTTCGTCTACAATATCGTCGATGATTCGATTAAACACATAGATAGAATAGACTGCATTTGCTTCTTCTAGCGGCAGATTTTTAAAAGCAGCATAAAAAGACAGAGAATTTTTTTAATCACTTCTTCGCATTTTCTATAATCGTCTTTTAAATTATTCATATCCATAATCCTTTATTACTTCTTCGCTGGCTAATCTTCCCGACTCTAAAACAATAGGAACTCCCGCACCGGGATGAGTACTGCTTCCGCAAAAATACAGTCCTTCCGCTTCTTTCCACTTCGGCTGAGGTCTAAAATAATTCGACTGTGTCAATGTTGGCTGCAGACCGAAGCAGGTTCCATTATAGGAATGAAACTTTTCTTTGAAATCTTGAGGCTGAATAACCGTTTCTGAAACAATTCTTTCCTCCACATTATCCAGTCCTGGGATTTTTTTCATTCTATTAATTATGGCGCTTCGATATTCTTCTATAGTTTTAGCAGAATATTCATACTTCGCACTTCCTAAATCCGACACCGGTACTAATGCATACATCCCTGTATGGCCTTTTGGTGCTAAAGAAGGATCTATTTTTGATGGAAAAAATAAGTAGAAGGAAGGATCCTCCAGTTTTTCCCCTTCGAAAATCTGATCTAAATTTTTATCAATATCCCTTGAAATTATAAAGTTGTGAACCTCTAGTTCGGACACCTCTCCCTGTAAGCCAAAATAAAATATTAAACAAGAACAGGAATAGTCCATAGCGTCGATTTTCTCATCTTGATACTTGCCTTTTCTCTCAGGATCCTTGATCAAATTCTTTACAGCATAAGGAAAATCATCATTGCAAAGGACAAAATCACTGGATACATCTCTGTCTTTTAAAGCAATTCCTCTGCAGGATTCTCCTTCAAAAAGAATCTCTTCTGCTTCTTCTCCATAGTGAATCTTGCCGCCCAGCTCTAAAAACAATTTCTCCATAGCCTTTGCCATAGAGTACATCCCCCCTTTGATAAACCAGATCCCGTATAAAAGTTCGATCATCGGAATAATATTATACAAAGATGGTCCCTTCTTCGGAGAAACGCCGATATATAACGTCTGAAAACTAAACATAGACTGAATATCTTTATTTTTCACATATTTCGAAAGCATATTCGAAGCACTGTCAAAGGTTTTAAGTTTTAAACCTTGTACAAGAGTTTTTGGATTAAAAAAATCAGAAGGTTTTCGAAAAGACTTTCGGATAAAGTGTTTTTCTGCAATACGAAAGCGTGTATAAATGTCGGATAAAAAACGAAAGAACCCTTCCGTATCATCAGTACTGATATTTCCCAGCATAGAAGTAAGTTTTACTATATCGTTAGAAACCTCATATTTCCTTTCTAAATTTTCACCAAAAAACACATTATACATCGGATCAAGCTTCACCATCTCTATATAATCCTTCGGGTTTCTTCCGCAGCTTTTAAAAATATCCAGATACTCCTCGGGCATCATCACAATCGCCGGACCCAAGTCAAAAGTAAAACCATCCTTTTTTATCTGAGTCATCTTGCCCCCGGGGCCGGATTCTTTTTCGAATATTTCCATTTCAAAACCGGCATTTTGCAGACGAATAGCAGAAGCCAGCCCTGCAGTACCTGCTCCGATAACAATTCCCTTTTTTTTACTTCTCATTACGCATTCCTCTTTCTTTTCTTAAAAACTGCTCTCATTCTATTTTGAGCACTTTAATTTTCAATTTATATGTTTCATTCTATAAAAAATTATACTACATTACTTATCGATTGATAAGTATATCCATAAATTACCCTCTTTATATAATTGATAATCATTGCAAAGTAGAGAATTTCACAAAAAAACAGAATAGAATATTAAAATTCTATCCTGTCATATATAAATAATGCCCACCTATCCACATATAAATCATTATATTCATATAGGTATCAACGATTGTGTTCAGAGATTGAATAGAGTGTTTTTAATCCTATCTGCAATAAAAAATGCTTCCAGCAGCAACTGCTGAAAGCATCCTCTTGATCTTTTCTATTTAATCTCTATCTTACAATATCCTTCAATGGAAGTATTTCGATCTTTTCTTCTTCTAAAGCTTTTCTTGTTTTTTCTACAAACAATAGAGCTTTCTCTCCGTCTCCATGAACACAGATAGAATCCACTTTCACTGGAATCTCTTTGCCTGAATAGGCGGCAACTGTTCCTTGTGTTACAGCTTGAATGATTCTCTTTACAGAAACCTCTTCATCCGTTACCATGGATCCTTCAAGCTTTCTGTTTCGAAGACTGCCGTCTTCTTCATAAGCACGGTCTGCGAAAAATTCCGAAGCAGAAGCAAGTCCCTTCTTTTCTGCTGCTTTTAACAGCTCGCTTCCTGCTAGTCCTAACAGAATAATATTCTCGTCAAATCTTGCAATCCCTTCGCAGATTGCCTCTGCTAGAACAGGATCTTTTCCAGCCATATTATAAAGAGCCCCGTGAGGCTTCACATGAGAAAGCTCGATTCCATAACTTTTACAAAAACCATATAAAGCACCGATCTGATAGCTAACGTAGTTTCTTGCTTCCTCAGGAGTTAAAACCATATTTCTCCTTCCGAAACCTAAAAGATCCGGAAATCCGGGATGAGCTCCAACACCTGCCCCGTATTTCTTCGCTAAAGAAACTGTTTTATCCATCACCATTGGATCAGAGGCATGAAAACCGCAGGCAATATTCGCCGAAGAAATCAATGAAATAATCTTTTCGTCATTACCCAACGTATATCGTCCAAAACTTTCACCTAAATCACTATTTAAATCTACTTTATACATATTCCCTCCTTCAAAAACGGCGTTAGCGTTCCTTATGTTCGTTTCTCTAAAAATTTATCAGTATACTATATCTAATCTTAAAACTTCGATATATTGACTGATGTAAAAATAGAAAATTAATCCTCCAGATTTCTTATTCCAATATTTTTACGGTATAAGAAAAGTCTTAATTTCCATCTCTGGGGGAGGATGAAGAGCTCCTAAGATTCTCCTAAAGCCCTAGCTCAAATCAGATCTTTAGATTTGGCCACAGGTCAGCAGATCGTTCTTCGACAAATGAAAAAACTTATTTGGAGAACGAGTTGCACCAGATCTACTAAAGCTTTTTTAAAAACGCTAGTTAGGTCTAGCTCATGCCACTCATTTCCCAAGAATGGTGTTTTTACATTCTTGGCTAGAAATGACTGGCCACTCTTTTCTTACTACAGGCATCCTGCCGTTCTATTATGTCCTACAATAAAAGAGTTTTTACCTAGAAAACTAAGCCCTAAATTTCTTATTTCTATACTTTTATAGTATGAGAAAGGTATTAGTTTCCATCTCTGGGGGAGGATGAAGAGCGCCCAAGATTCTCCTGAAGCCCTAGCTCAAATCAGGTCTTTTGATTTGACAAGCAGGCCTCATGCCACTCGTTTCCCAAGAGCGGTATTTTGCGATTGGCTAGAAACGATCGGCCATATCCTCCCCCATACCCCCTCCTTTTACACCCCCAACGCTTAGAAGCAGGAGAGCATCTAGCGACGCCTTTTTCATACGTAGAAAATAAGCGTACTTCTTATTTTCCTCTACAACTCCCCTCTCCCCTCTTTCACACTTCACTCTTTTCTTACTAAAGGCGTGCCGCCTAGAGCCTAGGTGCCGAAGGCATCCTGCCTGGGCCCATCAGCAATCCCGCCTTCTTTTACTCCTTTTCCATCCTTTTATCCTTCAAAAACTTCCCTATAAAACTTGTATCCGCAAGTCCTTTAGCAAACACAGGATCATGAAGGATTTGATACTGGAAGTCGAGATTTGTTTCAATTCCTAAAATCACTGTCTCATCCAATGCTGCTGCCATTTTTCTAAGGGCTTCTTCTCTGTTCTCGCTGTGGACAATAATTTTCATAATCATGGAGTCATAATCGGTAGGTATTTCATATCCTGTGTAGATAAAGGTGTCTACTCGCACTCCGTTTCCTCCCGGCAGATGGGTATGGCCAACCTTTCCTGGGCTGGGTCTGAAGTTTTCCATAGGAGCTTCTGCATTGATACGGCATTCGATAGCGTGGCCTTTCAGTTCTACATCCTCCTGCTTCACTGTTAAGGTTTCTCCATTTGCTATACGGATCTGCCAGTCTACAAGATCGATACCTGTTACCATCTCCGTTACGGGATGCTCTACCTGAATTCTCGTATTCATCTCCATAAAATGGAAATTTCGATCTTCATCCATAATAAACTCGATGGTTCCTGCTCCCACATACCCTACAGCTTTCGCCGCACGGACAGCTACATCATTCATTTCTTCCCTTGTCTTTTCATCAATGAAAGGGGAAGGAGATTCTTCGATCATCTTTTGATGGTTTCGCTGTACGGAGCAGTCTCTCTCTCCTAAGGCGATAATATTGCCCCTTTGATCTCCCAGTACTTGTATCTCAATATGTCTTGGATTTTCGATCAGCTTTTCAACATACATGTGGTCGTCATCGAAAGCAAGCTTCGTTTCCCTTTGGGCAAGTTCGAACTGTCTTGGAAAAGATTCCTTTGAAGAAGCGGCTCTCATTCCTTTTCCGCCGCCTCCTGCAGTGGCTTTTATCATCACAGGAAATCCGATTTCTTCAGCGATCTTAAGAGCATCTTTCATCTTTGTCAAGGATTCTAAACTTCCTGGAACTACCGGCACATCCGCCTCATCCATAGTCTTTCTCGCCATAGACTTATTTCCCATAAGCTCCATAACATCAGCTCGAGGTCCTATAAACTCGATCCCCATCTCTTCGCATCTTCTGACGAAATCAGGATTTTCCGCTAGAAAACCGTATCCAGGATGGATTGCATCTGCACCGGTTATTTCCGCTGCTGAAAGCACTCGCTCCTGATTCAGATAGGACTTGAATGCAGGTCCTTCTCCGATACAAACACTTTCATCAGCAAGCTTCACGTGAAGAGAATTCTGATCCGACTCCGAATAGACTGCTACACTTTTAATTCCTCGAATCCTTGCAGCTCTTATGATTCGAACAGCAATTTCGCCTCGATTTGCTATAAGAATTTTTTTTATCATCGCTACCCTCGTTTCAATCTAAAAAGAGGCTGTCCAAACTCTACCTTTTCGCCGTTGGCAACAAGCATTTCCTCGATTACTCCAGGCATCTCCGCTTTGATTTCTGTCATCATTTTCATCGCTTCGATAATACAGACTACCTGCTCCTTGCCGATCACGTCACCCACATTCACAAAAGGATCTGCATCAGGCGCCGGTGCAGCGTAGAATGTTCCGATCATCGGAGATTTTAAATAATCTCCTGATGGAGTTTCCGGCTCTTTCCGTGCAGGATTTTCTGTAGGTTGTGTTTGAGGTGAAGAGGGTACTGCTGCCTGCTCTTTATTTTTAGAAAGAATAATTTCATCTTCTCCCTCTTTCAGCTGAAAGGACATGATGGAAGAATTCTCCATTCTATCCATTATTCTAATGATCTTTTCTATATCCATAAGAACCTCCTTCGTACAAAGATGCTATCCTTTGTGCTGCAGCTCTTTTAAAGCCCTTTCTTTGTACTCTTTGTTCAATTTTTTCTTTCGTTTTGTTCCACTTCTCTATCTCCGACTTATAAATTCGTTGAGCTTCTTCCGGGGACACTTCTTTAAAGGTAACAGAATCTCCCTCTCGAAGCTGGACTAGTTTATAAATATCCACAGAGATAATATTTGCAATTTTTGTATAGCCGCCGGTTGTCTGGCGGTCTGCAAGCATGATTATGGGATTGCCGTGGGCAGGAACCTGAACGGCTCCAAAGGCAATGCCGTTTGTAATAATATCTGCAGAAGCCTTATGCTCGATTTCTTCCCCTTCCAGACGATAACCCATCCGGTCTATCTGAGAAGTCAAAGTGTATTCATTTGAAAGGAAGGTCTCTATTCCCTTCTTTGTAAAGAAATCCTCCTCCGGACCCAATACTACACGAAGCTCCACCTTCGTTTCTTCAAAAACTTCCGGCTTCATCCTTCGGACTAGTGCATTTTCATCTTGCTTTCTGCTTCTGGCAAAGGGAATGCTGTCTCCATTTTCCAAAGGACGCCCCTTGAATCCTCCGATATGAACCCTGGTATTTGTTGAAAAGCTGCCCATTATCTTTTCGATTTCCAAACCATTTGCTATAGCCAGATAACCGTAGCTTCCTGTCTTTGCAAAAGGAAGGCTTAAGCGGTCGCCTTTTCGGATTTCGATAGCGCAATAGTTTTCTACTGGATTTCCGTTGACTCTAGGATGAAAATCTCCTCCTGTCAAGGCAATAATCGTATCCTTTGTAAAGGAAATCTCCGGTCCCGTCAGTACGAATTCTATAACAGGCTCTCCCGGCTCGTTTCCTACCAAGAAATTTGCAAGAGTCGCAGAACGGCGGTCCATCACGCCAGACACAGAAAACCCGGAATTTTGATAACCATAGCGGCCTCTATCCTGTATAGTGGTCTTCATTCCGCTGTTTAAAACTATAATCCCCATTCTACTCCTCCCTTCTTCTTATTTTATAAATACCTTCTTCAACTTCCCTTTCGATGCGGTCGTAATCTTCTTTTGAAACAGGAACAAAACGGATATAGTCTCCCGCTTCATAAAGAATTACCGGCACTCTCGAAGGATCGTAAGGTTTTAAGGGTGTCTTTCCGATAAGCTGCCAGCCTCCCGGCGACTCCATAGGATAAATACCGGTCTGAGCCGAAGCGATTCCTACACTTCCTGCTGGAATACTTAGTCTAGGTTTATCCAGCCTAGGAGTAATCAGTCTTTCGTCCATTCCCCCTAAATAAGCGAACCCCGGCATAAAACCCAGCATATATATCAGATAATCCGTCCCGCTGTGGATTCGGATAATCTCTTGCTCTGTTAAACCAGTATGGGCAACAACAGTTTCCATATCTTGCCCAAACTCTTCTCCGTAGCACACAGGAATCTCGTAAATTCTTTTTCGTTTTTTTTCGCTGTCCTTCTTGTTGTCCAAAAGAGATTCTACTTCTTTTTTAATCTCTGGATATCCCCACACAAAAGGCTCATAGGATATTAAAACCGAACTGTAGGCAGGAATAATATCAATAATTCCTTCAAAGTTTTTCTTTCTAAAATCAGCGACAAAATTAGTAACGCTGCCATTGATCTCATCGCTTATTTCATTGCCGAAGGAGATCATAATTCCTTGATCTCCCACAGGCTTTACTCTATTTTCCATGCTGTCCTCCATAATAAGTTCTTTAACCTCAGGAGTCTTTTAACCTGCTATCAATAAATAAATGGAACGAAGAACCATGATAGAAGTAAGAATCACCACTACCCATCCTAGCCAGTAAAGAACAGAAGAATGCTTATACTCTCCTACAATCGACTTTTTCCTGCTTGCTAGAAGCATCGCTGCAAGCATGATCGGCAAGATAAATCCATTTACTGTTCCTGCAAACACAAGAATCGCTGCAGGCTGTCCTACAAATATCAATACCAATGTCGAAAAAGCAATAAAGATAATCGTCCATAAACGTTCGTTTTTACGAACAGGTTCTACTAATGTTTTTAAAAATGAAATGGAAGTATAAGCCGCGCCTACAATAGAAGACAGTGCTGCTGCTAAAAAGACAATCCCGAATATTTTATATCCTGTAGTTCCTAAAGCCTGTTGAAAAGCACTCCCGGCTGGATCTGCTGCGTCTAATGCCACCCCTTTTGATACAACTCCCAGTACTGCAAGGAATAATAAAACCCGGACAATGGCTGCAACGCCCATGCCCATAACGGCAGAACGGTTCACTTGAGACAGATTCTCTTCTCCTACAATCCCCGCATCTACAAGTCTATGACCTCCAGAGAACGTGATATATCCTCCTACCGTTCCCCCGATCAACGTAATAATAGCAACAAGAGGAAGACTTTCCGGCAAGAATGTTCTTTGAATCGCTTGCCCTATAGGCGGCTGTGTCATTACAGCTACAACAAGAATCAGAACAATCATAAGGGCTCCTAAAACTTGAGTTAAACGGTCCATAACAGAACCGGCTTTTTTGGAAATAAAAATTAAGATTCCTAAAATTCCGCCAATAGCTGCCCCAAACTTAATGTCCATTCCGAAAATCGCCTGAAGCCCGATTGCCGCTCCTCCAACATTGCCAATATTAAAAACAAGTCCTCCGATTGCAACTAGTATCGCAATAAAATAACCTAGACCCGGTGCAACCTTGTTTGCAATATCTTGTCCTCTTAGTTTCGAAACACAGATCACTCTCCAGATATTAAGCTGAGCAATCGCTGAAAACAGCAGTGAAATCAAGATAACGAATCCGAATGTTGCCCCAAGACTCCCGGTATAAGTGGCAGTCTGAGTCAAAAACCCGGGTCCTATGGCTGAAGTTGCCATTAAAAACGCTGCTCCCAATAGTATCGACAAGTTTTTTGAATTTTCTTTCATTTTTCTCTCTCCTTTTGCACCGCGTATGAATTCATTATATTTATAACAAATCAAGGTGCTTATTTTATTTCAAAAATACCTTCTTATCTACCAAAAGAAAGCCCAAGACAACCCAGACTAAAGAAAATATTCTGTAGATCAGAATAGGTATAAATGATTGTTGGATAGAATTATTATACCATAAAGGAAAATCTCGATTTATAACTGCTAACAAGAGAACTCTTTTAAGAATAATAGGATCTATCCATAAAAAGATCCCCTGATCGGACAATCGATCAAGAGAGCTTTCCCTTCAGACTATAATCAAACAACGTAAGCAGCAACAAAGGCGAAACAAATAACTTTACTTAAACTTAAGAACTATCACTTTTTCTTGTCCTCTTTTTGGAAAGGATCCGTGATCATCCTGTGGATGCCTTCTACGACAGTTGTCTCCGGTTCCATCTTAAACTCCCGCTTTATCAAAGGATGGCGTTTCCCTAGATGTTTGGTTGTTTTCTTGTTCCAAAGATCGCGTTGTCGTTTTTTGCCATAGATTCCCATAGCTTTCGGTATTACAGTTCGGTACTCATTGCTTTTGCCAGTCATCACATCTATCGTTCCCTCTACTACAGGGTCTATATTTAGAAACTGCTCGTAAGGAAAAGCCATCTCCTCATAGTCAAAGAGTCTTTCTGGAACATCCTCCTGCCATTTTGACATAGATGCATACTCCCGGTCATTCAGCCCTGTCATATAAGGACCAGGATTGATAACCGCTACTTCGATGCCATACTCTTGAAGCTCCTTGCTTAAGGACTCTGCCACAGCCTCTAGTGCAAACTTCGAACTGCAGTAGGGACCGGATATAGGGTCGGCCATTATTCCGTGAAGAGAGCTGACAAAAACGATCTTTCCTGCCCCTTTTTTCACCATCTGATGAACGATCTTCTGAGTTAAAAAAATCGTTCCGAAAAAATTCACTTCGTACTGCTTTCGAAGAACCTCTTCAGGAATATCCGCTATAGATCCTCCTAGAGAAACTGCCGCATTATTTAAAAGCACATCTACATCCCATGTGCCAGCAAGTTCTCTGTCTTCCGAAGATGTAATATCCAGTTTCGCGATCCTGATAGAAACATTCCGCTTTCGTGCTTCTTCTGCCAGTTCCTTTCCTTGGCGATGATTCGCCACCCCTGCGATAACATCTTCATGATCTTCCGCCATTCGAAGTGCAATCTCCCAGCCGAACCCGGAACCTGCCCCTGTGATCAAATAGGTTTTTTTCTTTTTCATAGTTCTCCTCCCTCTATGGTTAAATAATCTAGTTTTCAGAATTTTTTATGCCGCTGTCTTTATAGTTGAATATACCCTTTCTAGAAGTTGATCCTGCAGAAAATCCTCTTCTATCCATTTTTACTATTGCTTCTCTCATCAAAGTTTAACGAGTAATATTCTGCAGCTTTTTCTCTCTTCATAATCTGCACATACCCCTAAGATATAATAGCTATCAATCAAAGAGATCAACTATCCATAAAACATTCCCGGAGGAGTCCTATGAAAAATTACAAAGGCGGTCTTACCAGCATTCAGGTCTCTGAACGCATGGAAAAAGGCCAGTTTAACAAGATAACAAACAAAAACTCAAAAACCATCCCCGATATTTTAAAGGAGCATATCTTTACCCTGTTTAACTTTATCAACCTGATCCTTGCAGCTATTATCCTGATCGCATCCTTAAAGAAGCCTTCGCTATTTAATCAATCTCACTTTTTTATCCGTTGTCGTGATCAACACAGTGATCGGAATCCTTCAGGAGATTCAGGCAAAAAGAACCGTCGACAAACTAACACTGATTACCCAGCCCTATGTCCGTGTCCTTCGAGATGACAAACTTGAAAAGCAGGAGTATACAAAGATCGTTTTAGATGATGTCCTGTTTTTAGAGACTGGCGACCAAATCCCCGCCGACTGTAAAATCGTTGAGAACCAGAATCTGGAAGTAGACGAATCCTCCCTCACAGGAGAATCCGAAAACATCCAGAAAAAAACAGGAGACCCTTTATGGTCCGGCTCTACCGTTACTGCCGGGGCATGCTATGCAAAAGTCACCGCTGTAGGTGCTGATACTATGAGCGGCAAAATCACCCATGAGTCTAAAAAAATAAAGAAAGAAAATTCAAAACTGAACAAATCCCTAAATCATCTTTTAAAATTTCTAAGTTTGATCATACTTCCTGCAGGAATTCTCCTTTTTGCAAGAACCTTTTTTGTCGGTTCTACCACTGATCTTCCTTCTGCAGCAGTAAAAACTGTATCGGTTATTATCGGCATGATCCCGGAAGGATTAATACTCTTAACCTCCGTCTCCATGGCAGCTGGAGACGTAGCGATGAGCAGACACCATTCCTTGATCCAAAAACTTTCCAGTATCGAAACACTGGCTAGAACAAACATCCTCTGTGTCGATAAAACAGGTACTATTACAACTGGAAAAATCAAATTTATGGATCTTCTATTAGTAGAAGGAGATAAAACAATCTCTATAAAGGACCTTACAGCAGAAGAGAAAGATAAACATACCACGATACAAGCAGCTTCTGCCCTTTCCTCCGTCCTACCTGCCGCAAACGAGACACAGAAGTCCCTGCAGAAAACTTTTACACAGAAAACGAACTGGAAAGCTGCCTCTATCCTTCCTTTCTCTTCCGAACGAAAACATTCGAAAGCAGAATTCGAAGGAAAGGGAACTTGGCTTCTAGGAGCTCCCGAATTTATAAACTACAGCATTCCCGAATCCCTGCAAGAAAAAATACACTCTCGCCTTCTCGAAGGCTACCGTGTTCTTATCCTTTCGGAAGCAAAAACCTTTGATGAAAAAGAGAGCACTCTTCGAGGTATCCTTATCCTTTCAGACGAGCTCCGCACAGATGTAGCTGAAACTTTCGACTATTTCGAAAAACAAAATGTCGAAGTGAAAATCATCTCCGGCGACGATCCCCAAGCAGTTTTCGCTATCGCAAAAAGATCCGGCATAAAAAACATGAAGAGCTTTGCAAATATGAAACAGGTCGCTGATCAAAACATCCTTGAAAAAGTGAAAACTACTTCCATTTTCGGAAGAGTCAGTCCTTTCCAAAAGAAAGAAATTCTTCTTGCTCTGCAAAAGCAAGGAAATATCGTCACCATGGTCGGCGACGGGGTAAATGATGTCCCCGCCTTAAAACAAGCAGACTGCAGTGTCGCTATGGCCGGAGGAAGCGATGCAGCGAAAAACGTATCCCATATTATCCTTCTGAAAAACAACATCGGCTCTTTGATAAAGGCCGTTTACGAAGGAAGAAGAATTATCAACAACATCCATCGAGTAGCCTCTTTATTCTTAGTAAAGACCACTTACTCTGCGATCCTTGCTGTATTCTTTGTCTTCTGGGGAAAAGATTATCCGATTATGCCCATCCAGATGTCTTTAATCAACGCACTCACCATCGGGATTCCTTCCTTCTTCCTGGCATTAAAACCGAATCGTGAACGTGTATCCGGAAGCTTTTTAGATAATGCTGTGAAAACCTCCATCCCTATCGGTATGGCAACAGCAGCAGTGATGATTTTACTTCAGGCAGCCTCAACCGTCATAGACATTCCTGACCCGGCTCTTTCCACAATGTCTGCAGCCGTTCTTTCCTCAGCGGGAATCTTAGCCTTATTTGCAAACTGCACGCCCTTCACCTTGTCAAACACGATCTTGTTCGCAGGCTGTACTATAGCATTGATCGGTTCTATGCTCTTTGGCGGAAAGCTGATATTCATGACCTCTCTTACATTAATTCAGCTTGTGGTCTTAGCAGTGCTTACGCATCCGTCTTTGGACTATATAAGCTCACAAAAAGCTCTGTTTCAAAAACAGTACATCAGCTGCTACTAAAAACTCAGCCAGATGTACTATCATAAAACAAAAATTGAAAGGAAAAAACAATGCTTAAAAAACTCATCCTAAGACTTCTTGCCCTGTTTCTTCTAGCTGGAGGGGGGATCCTCTTTTTTCTCTCCACACTTGCGCCCGCTCAGGAGGAATATATAAGCTACGACAAAGAAAAACAGATCGCCCTCATCGACAAACAGCTTGAAGGGATCGATCTTGAAAAAGTCCGCAAAAAAGAAAAGTTGATTAAGGAAAAAAGCATCGATAAAATCCAAAACTCCATCGCAAAAAACGAACTGACTTATACGGAACTCACCGCCTTTTATCTCGATCGGATCAAAACCTACGACGCTGGAGCAAAAGGCATCAACGCTGTTTCAGAGATAAACCCGAAAGCTATAGAAGAAGCAAAAGCCCATGACTTAAAAAAGGACACCCCGAAAGGAGTCTCCGGCATCCCTGTTTTGATTAAAGATAATGTGAATACGAATACCTTGCCCACAAGCGGCGGAGCTTATGCCTTAAAAGACTTCACTCCGAAAAACAACGCAGATCTTGTAGACGCACTTCAGAAACACGGTGCTATCCTCCTTGGAAAATCAAACTTATCGGAAATGGCAAACTTTATGGCAAGAAAAATGCCCAGCGGATACAGTTCAAAAACAGGTCAAACCCATAATCCTTTTGACCCCATAGAACTATCTCCCGAAGGCTCGAGCTCTGGAAGCGGTGCAGCCCTTGCAGCAAACTTTGCTTCTATCGCCATCGGCACAGAAACAACAGGCTCCATTATAGCGCCTTCAGCAGTCCATTCCCTTGCAGGCTTTAAACCGACAAAAGATTCTATCTCCACAAAAGGAATCCTTCCCCTGTCTTCGACAATGGACACAGCAGGTGCCATGGCTAAAAATGTTAAAGATGCACTCCTCTTATACAACGCCTCCCTGTCCGATCCTAAAAAAGAAATCTCTGATCATCTAGACGAAAACTTTATAAAAGGAAAAAGAATCGGCCTCGTCTCCGGGAATCAAGATCAACTCCTTGAAGAAAACTCAAAGCTGCCGGTGCTGAAGTTGTTGCGATCTCGTTAGATGAAAAAGGCATCGACAACGGCTTTATCATCGATCAGGACTTTAAAAAGGACTTAAACAAATACCTAAAAGAGAATAATGCCCCTGTAAAAAGTCTGGAAGAACTCATCCGCTTTAACGAGAAAGATTTAAAAAGAAGAACAAAGTACGGACAAGACCTGATCGAATCCGCTAATGATGTAAAAGATTTCGACCGTAAAAAAGTGGACTCCATGGTAATAGATGCAAAAACCAGATTAAATAAAACGCTCGACGAAAACAAACTCGATGCCATTGTCTTCTTAAACAACGACGGTGTTCTCTTGCCTTCTGTAGCAGGATTTCCTGAATTCACTGTACCGGCAGGAATAACTGAAAAAGGCACCCCCGCCGGAGCTACCTTCGTGACAAAAGAAAAGGAAGACGAAAAAATTCTAAACCTCGCTTACAGCTTTGAGCAGAAAACGAAAGCAAGAGTTGTGCCTGAAAGATAATTAGGCGGGATTGCTTCGCAACCCAGGCAGGATCCCTGACGGGACCTAGGCTTTAGGCGGCACGCCTTTGGCGGCCAGGAAGGGAAAAAAATAGGAAATAGGATTAAAAAAAGAGTGGAAGAGTGGAAGAGTGGAAGAGTGCAGAGTGAGAAAGTGAAGTTGTGGTCGGAAATAAGAAGGGCGTTTATTTTCTAGGTTATAAAAAAGGCGTCCTTAGGTTCCCCCTTGCTTTTAAACAGTTACAGGGTTACAAAGGGGGGGCTAGGGGTGAAACTAAGACTTTTTTTCATATTGTGAAAGCATTGAAAAGCAATAGTTGTATTCCTGTGATTTCATTAAAGGAAAGTTTTTATTTTATGAAATCATAGGAACACCCGAATAAAACCTCTGTATACTACTGATAATCACATAGTGTGTTGCAAAAAAAGATCGGAGTTCACTTAAATCCTATCTTTTTGTATTAAAAAATATGAAGGATTTGCTAGATTCCTAAAGGAATTTTTAGAATCACTTGTGCCCCTTTATCTTCAGTCCGATTTTGAATCTTTAACGCTCCGCCATGTCTTTTTACAATGCTCTCCGCGATAGAAATTCCCATTCCAAGATGTTCTCCAGATTCCTTAGTTTCTGTATAGAACACTTCTTTTCCTCTTCGTAAGGCCTCTTTTGAAAATCCCTTTCCGTTGTCACGCACTTCTATAAAGAAACTCTTCTCTTCGGCATAAAAGAAGAGTTCTATCTTTCCCTTGTTCTCTGTAAAACGGATACTATTATTTAAAAGATTAAAAACTCCTCGTTTTAACTCTTCAAAATCTCCTTTAAACCTTTCCGGAAGTTTATCTCTATAAACTTTGAAACTCCGCTGATTTTTTCTGCAGAGAATATCCCCTTCTTCTTCTATACGATTCACGAACTCCACCGTATCGATCCAGCTATAGTCCTCAAAGACTAGCGGATCATTTGCAGTCTGGCTTTTCAGCATCGCTAGATACTCCTCTATTCTATGAATATTATTAATGACTGTTTTATGATAAGGATTCGCATCCTCTTCCTCCATCATTAGTTCCATGCTTCCTTTAATAATCGCAAGAGGTGTATTGATGTCATGGGTGATAGAGGCAACCTGCTGCAGTCTTTCCTTTTCCATAGCCCACTGCTCTTCCAAAGATTTCTTTAAAGCTTCTTTCATACTGTCTAAAGAATCGATCGCTGCATTAAACTCCACAATAGAAGAAGCTTGAGCTGTAAAGTCAAGATCCTGGGCTTTGATTTTCTCCGTCATTTGAAGAATCGAGTCGATTTCTCCCTTCATCTTTTTCTTAAAAAGGTAGCTGATCCCTAAAGCCAAAATCACATTTATAAGAATCGGCACCATAATATATAACAGCTCTGGACTCGGCAGCACTCTATTGAGCACCGGGTCGGAATATTTCGCTTTTAGATCATATTGAACGAAAATCACATCTTCCGCTCTTTCAATTTTCATATAAAAGTATCTATTTCCATTTCCCTCTTTCGCTAATTCATAGTCCTTTATTCCTTCTTCACCCATATTCGTATCTTTTTGATTTCCGTCTTTGTCCAGAACTAGATATTTCCCCGGAAACGGTATATCCTTATAATTTATCTCTCCTTTTTCTAACGAATCTCGATTATTTCTGACGTAATTTTCTACAAAATTTGCTGGAAGGATTCCACCGTTATTTAAACCATACATAAAAAAGGATACAGACAGGATGAAGATGAAGGATGCCGCGAACACAAAGATCAGCAGGTACTTTAGAAATACAAATGTTAAAGATCTTCTATTTAACGCCATTTATATCCTACTCCCCACACTGTCTTTATCGGGTCCAGCTGAATTTCGCCGAACTTGTCTCGAATATTCTTGATATGAACACGGATCGCCCCTTCATTACTTTCGCTGTCGTATCCAAAAACTGATTCCAGAATGCTTTCTAAAGTAAATACCTGTCCTTTATGCCTGAAAAGATGCAGACTTATATCGTATTCGCTTTTTGTCAGGCTGATCTTCTTCTCTTCTCCCTCTACAATCCCTGTAACTACTCGTTCCGAGATATCGAAACTGTACGTGTCATCACGTATAAACTGGTGCTTTTCCCGATTTTCTCTTCTAAGATGGGCAGAAACTCTCGCCCGAAGTTCTACTAAGCTAAAAGGTTTTTTAATATAATCATCCGCACCTAAGCGAAAACCCTCTACAATATCCTGATCTAATACTTTCGCTGTCGCAAAAAGAATTGGAATATCAAGCTTCTCCCGAATTTTTTTCATAACAGTAAAACCGTCTATCTCAGGCATCATAATGTCTAGTAAAATGAGATCAAAGTTTTCGAAATCAGAAATCTGCTTCTTTGCTGCTGACTCCCATACCGTAACCTGATATCCATCTTTTTCCAATGCCTTTTTCATGATCTGGGATAATTCCATCTCATCCTCAAGAATCAACAACTTATGCATCTCAATCCCCTACTCTTCTATTTCCTTCTGTCCCTCAAACCCTTGGCTAAAAAACCATAATCCTATCACGAACACCATAGAAATAACAATACTGAAAAGAATACAACTGTTTATTTCCCCTGCAAAATATACTTTCATTTTATCAGAAAGACTATTTACGGTAAGAATCCTGTTTCCAGCTCCCCATATAGAGTACATCCAGATTCCATCGCCCAATCCCGTCTCCATTAATGCAGCGATCAAAGTCCCGATCACACCAACACTTATTCCGAAAACATTTCCAAATCTATAGCTTAAGAAATATTGTATCAAATACACGGGAATTGCCGTTAGCCAAATAACCCTTACCCCAAAAATCAAATCTGGAATAAAAATGGCCTCGTTATGGTTTTTAGAATACAAAAAAACAAAACCCATAATCGTAATCGTTAGAGAGACAAGTCCTGCCAGCAGCAGATAGATCAGCTTAACAAAATATGGAACGGACCGATTCCCCGGAAAAGTAAAGATCCGATGATACATCCCGCTTTCCTCTTCCAAAGAAACAGCTACCGCACAAACAATCCCTATCACAAAAGGATAAACGATTGAAAGAATTCTCGTAAAGTCTAGGATTGCTTGTTCTCTTGACCCTCCGAAGAAGTACAACCCCAGCATCACAATTCCTAAAACAGGAAACAAAATATGCATCCAGATCAAGGAAGAATGTCTAAAAAGATAATCCTCCTGCTTTAAACTATTCAACAAATATTTCATTTTAATTCTCCCTGTTTTTGAAATACCAAGCCGTTGCAAAAGACAAAGCCGCAAACAGCACAAGGGAGATTAGAATCCCTGGAAAAATCACATTCCCTTTAGCTAAAACACCTTGCCCGTTATTGAAAAGTCCATTCGGCAAAACATCTATAATCGGAATCATCAGTCTTGCAGGAATTGCATAAGGCATCATCCATGTATCACTCCCTGAAAAAACGATAAAAGACCCTATATTAAGCATCATATTCAAAATCAGCGTCGGAATCTTTCCGATCTTCAACGTCAGAAACATACAAATAGGAATCTGCCATAGAAATGTAATAAAAAGAACAAAAGAGGCAAAAATATTAGTCACAACCTCTATCCGTTGAGGAATTACCACGACTGAAACAAGGTTTAGTATAAGAAAAACTGCAACAGTCTTCAATGTCAGATAACTGTAATAGACTATCTTTCCCAACCAAAATTTTGATTTCTCCGGAATAATCCCCATCAACCCGTGCCAGTTGTACTTTTGGTCTTTGTCTAAACTAAAACTTGCCATGAGCGTTATAAATATCGGAAGGAATAATGTATACCACCAGTTATAAGAACTCTGCTGAACATATTCTCCCGTCATCAAAACACCTGCGATCATCATCACAACTAAAGGAAATCCAACGATCATAATCGGAACATCCGTTCTCTTAAACTTCAAACTTTCTGCTTTCATTATATTAATCATTGCGCTCGCCCGCCTTTTTTATGACCTCTATAAACAGCTTTTCTAACTCCTCTTCTTTTGTAATCTCCTGTTGATAAGCAAGCTTACCCCTCACAATAATACCGATATCGTCTGCAATCTGCATAATCTCCGAAAGGATATGGGTCGATACAATGATTGTCATCCCCTCGCCTTTCAGTCTGTGAATCAACTCTCGAAACTCTCCGATTCCTATCGGATCGATTCCGTTTGTCGGTTCGTCTAATACAAGAAGTTTCGGTCTGTTTAATAAAGCAATCCCTAGACCCAGCCGCTGCTTCATCCCTGTTGAAAACTTCCCCGCCTTCTTCCTGCCTGTATTCTCCAAACCAACCAGTTTTAGAACCTCTTCTATTCTAGAATCCTCCAGCCCGTATAATAAAGCCCGAAGCTTCATATTCTCATAAGCTGTCAGATTATAATACAAAGGCGGCGACTCGATTAAAGAACCTATCTCTAAGAGATCCTCCCTCTCCCAAGAAGACCCGTCAAACCAAATCTCCCCCTTCGTAGGCTGAATCATTCCCGTAACCATCTTAAGAAATGTAGACTTCCCAGCCCCGTTCGGTCCCAATAAACCATAAACAGTATTCTCCCGAACCTTAAGAGAAATATCCTCATTCGCCAAAAATCTCTTATATTTTTTCGTTAAATTTCTTGTTTCTAATAGATACTTCATAATACTCTCCTCCTGTTGTTATTATCATAGGAGATAAATATTAGTTTTCTATTAGGATTTGGAAGAAGGGTAAAACTGCATAAATAAAAAAGCTTCCTTAACCTTTGGGATTTCCCCACAACTTAAAAAAGCTTTTGTCTGCTCAAACTATTATGTTTTTCTCGTTTATTCAAAAAACAAAAAATATAATACAGGATATGTTTATCCCCAATCTTATTAAAAATACAATTTGTTCAGTACTATAGCTGAAATACCCGCTTTTTAAAAAATAAAAGCCTGTTACAACACCTGCCCATCCAGTGGAAACAATTATATACTCTTTTAATCGAATTCCGGCTCCCTCAGATAAATAGGAACTAAAGGAATAATTGATCGGTAATATTCTAAGAAACAATGCCCGTTTATAATCCTTTCTACTTTTGTTTTCGTCAATCATCGAATCGCACTTCTCTCTAATTCGATTTATAATACCAAAGAAAAATGTATATCCTAAATCATAGCAGATCATAGACCCAATCACTCTTCCGAGTACTGAAATAAAATAACCCTCCCAGCCGGAAAAAATCTTCCTATGAGCAAAGATCATCTCCGCTGAATCAAATGGAAAGACTATCATCTGGAAAGCAGTCAGAAGTAATGCTGCAGAACCTTTCATCTTTCCAGTGCTGTTTATTAAACCACTGATACTTTCTACACTATTTGAGGAGAAAACGAGGAAGAGTTCTGTTACCTTCGAAGGAAAAGATTCAACAGAAAAATACAGCACTATTACTGCTAATAACAGTGCAATATAGAATCCCTCTTCTTTTTCATATATTTATTGTCCAATGCTTCAACTACTTTTCAACCGGGTTATGAACGCACCAAGTATTATATGATCCGTCATAATTTTTAGAAGTTTCGAAACCAAGCATTTCCATCACTAATTGAGCATAAGCAGAACGGATTCCAGAAGTACAATATGTTACTATTTTGTCTGTCTTCTGAAGTCCAGCCGCTTCGAAAAACGCCGTCAATTCCTCATTTGTTTTAAGATATCCCTTGTCATTAAAAAGATCCGTAAATTTTAGATGAATTGCCCCGGGGATTCTTCCGCCCTTTGCTTCTCCATATAATATAGCACCTTCGTATTCTTCATCTGCCCTTACATCCACCACTTTATAATCATCAATTGTTTTCTCCAACTCTTCTGTATCAATCACATGATCTTTCTTCACTTCTTCTATAGAAACTTCGACAGGTTCTAGTTTCTTCGGTTCTCTTGTTGTTTCCAATCCCGCATTCTGCAAACCTTTGAATCCTCCGTCTACCATTTTTAACTTATTATAACCTGCAGCTCGAAGAGTCCATAAAATTCTTCCATCGTCTCCCCAACCTTTCGCTCCATCTGCGAAAAGAACAATCTCTTTATCTTTTGATAAACCGACCTCACCAAGCCTTTTGCCAAGTTCCTCTGCCGGAAGAATCAATCCCCAAGCATAGTCCCCCTTCGGTGCATCTTCAACATTCGATAGATACTGCCAGTTTGTCGCCACAGCTCCATTAATCGTCCCTTTACGGGCGGTTTCTTCTCCCCTTGCATCTACCAATATCATGTTTTCATCGCTGATATGTTCTTTTACATACGAAGGCTGAACAATATATATACCAGTAAAAGCCCCTTCTTGCTGCTGAGTCTCATTACTCGCCACCTTCTCCTGAGTATTTTCTCCAGAACAGCTAGCTAACAACACAACCGCTAGA
Source organism: Gallicola sp. Sow4_E12 (assembly GCF_052116305.1). NCBI lineage: Bacteria > Bacillati > Bacillota > Tissierellia > Tissierellales > Peptoniphilaceae > Gallicola > Gallicola sp. Sow4_E12. The sequence continues at coordinate 97,379 of NZ_JBQKLI010000009.1, forward strand.
CAAGATAAAAACACCTTCCACCACACTTTTTTCATAATACATCTCCTTTCAATTTTAGCTATTATTTATTAGCTTTCTATAAAACAAAGCTATATCAAATTGTACAGAGAGTCAATAAGCAGGATTTTGCAATTTGCTATCTAGAATATGACGAAAAAAATAGTATTTCTTGAATCTTAATATATGATAAAAACAAAAAAAAGGATTGCAGGGTAATTTTTTATTGAGAAATTTTTCAAAGATTATAATATAGTCTATCTCTGAACAATCATCGCTCAAAAAAAGCAGTGCTCCTCGCACTGCTTTTTCTCTTTCTATATGCCCGCCTTAAAATCTAAACGATCATCTGTTGAAATAGTGATACGGTCATTTTCTAAAATTACAGTCTTGCCTTCTGCGGAGACAACATGCCCTCCCCGCTGGATCGTAAGAATCAGTTGGTTTTCCGGCAGATTAAGATCCATGATCTTTTTGTTAATCCATGGATGTCCCTTAGTAACAGAAAACTCTATAAGCTGCTGGCTATAGGGATCAAAATATTCTTCCCCGCCAAATACCAGCACATCTCCCGCCTCAAGTTCAACTTCTCCTCGAGGTACTATAGAAGTCGTTCCTCGTTTGATTTTTGCAATGATAAAATCAAAGGTCATATCCAGATCCTTCACTTTTTTTCCAATTAGACTACTGTCTTCTTCAATTGTAGTCTTAAAAAACGAAATAGATCCCTTCATTGCATAATAACCAAAGGTTGATAATACCGTATCCTTCGGATCGATCATATCCGCCTTCTCGGAAACCATTGCCAAAAAAGATCCTTGAACTAAAGAAGATAAGAAACAAATCCCGAATACAATATGATACAAATCAATACTGAGAGAAACTCCGCTATTGATCACCATAATTGCAAAGGCAATTGCTGCAGCCCCACGAAGACCCGCCCAAGAAATAACCGTCAGCTGATTTTTCGTTAGACTAAAAGGCAATGTTAATCCCCATACAGAAAGAGGCCGTGCAATTACCGTCATAAAGAGCATAATAATCGCTGCAATAGGTAGGCTTGAAATAATATTGGCAGGAGTTGCCAACAATCCAAGAAGGAAGAACAGTCCTATACTCATAAGCTCTGAAAACCCGTCAAAGAAAAAGACGATGTCTTTCTTCCCGATAAAAGCTTGATTACCTACAATAATTCCAAAAAGGTATACTGCAAGATATCCATTTCCACCAACCACATTTGTAAGAGAATAGGTAAGAAGAGCCATCGCTGCCATAAATACTATCGCTACCCCGTCTTTTTGAAAGTTAATCCGTACTAAAATCTTTTTCACAAGAAAAGCAATCACGACTCCGAATAATAACCCTAGGATGATCTGCATAAGAATCAGACCAGGTATCGAAATATCCGTACCTGCGATCAAGGATAAAAAGAGCATTGTCATCGTATAAGCAGCTGGGTCGTTTGAACCGCTTTCCAACTCCAAAAGAGATGCCGTATTATATTTTAGATTCAAGTTCTTAGAAGTCAGAATATTAGACACCGATGCATAGTCTGTAGAGCCTACAACAGAACCCAAAAGCATACTTTCCAAAAGTGGAAATCGTAAGATAAAATAAGCAAAAGCTCCCGTTATCACAGCAGTCGCCGCAACACCTAAGGACGCCAAAACTGCCGCCTCTTTTACTACAGGCTTTCCCATGGGCCAGTTTGTACCGAAACCTCCATAAAACATAATAACGATCAAAGCAAGAGTAGAAAACTTCTCAGCCAACCCGTAATCATTGAAATCGATCCCTAGAAAATTAGACATAATTCCTAAACTTAAGAATAATAAAAGCGATGGAATCCCTGACTTGCTCGAGAGGTTCATCGCAAAAAGAGCTAAAATTAGAACCAATGAAATAAATAGTAAATCCATATCCCCCTCCTAAAAAATGATTTGTGTGCGATTTATCTGCTTATTGTTACTTATCAGTATATAGAATCCCTCTAATTTAAGCAATTTAAAGAAGTTGGAAAAGATATTATTTATAAGCTTACCATCATAAATTTTGAAAGTTTTTCCTACGATTACTTAACGCTATTCCAGCCTTTTCACAGTCTATCGTTTTTTATCTGAACTGCATCAATTCTTTCCCCCCTATAATAAACAAAAAGATAGTGCTCCAGAAGTATCTCTTTCTATCGCACTATCTTTCCTATTGATTGATTTAATTATTTAGCCTTAAATGAAATTGTGTAGATAAATGTATCTGGAGCATAAAAATCTACTGCTTCTCCATCTACTTTAGCATAAGGATAACCAAAGTTATTTAAAGCTTTCCCCTCTTGTTTCGGAGATAAATTAAGCTCTCGCCCTCTTGAAAGTTCGACTCTTTCTGCATCAGAACCTCCAAAATAATACTCTTGTAAATCTTTTGTTTCTTGCGATTCTTTATCCCATTCGTTTGTAAGTACCGCTTTTAAAACATCTGCAGGATCTGCCATAATCCATCCCGTTCCTGGAAGATAGAATTCAGACCAGCAGTGCTGATTTTTCGTGATATCTTCAGCATTCATTCGAACACCAAACATTTCGCGGGCAGGAACACCTGACGCTCTGCAAAGAGCAACAAAAACAGAGTTAATATCTGTACATTTGCCGGCCATTGTTGTTAACAAAACGGGAACATTTCCTAAACCGCAGCCCGTAACAGAGTTATCTCGATTCATGTTCGCAATAACCCAATCATAAATTGCTCTTGCTTTTCCAAGATAGGTATCTTCGCCTTTAGTGATCTCATCTGCAAGCTTTTTCACTTCTCCGCTCACAACGACCATCTCATTGCCTTTTAAATATTGATCCATATCGCTTCCTGCCTCGCCCTCTTCTTTAAGTTCTGGGCGAAGAACTTCGTTTCGAACTGCATCAAAAGAGCAGGTAACTTTTCTATCTGCCGGTTCTGCATTCGCATCCCATTCCGCATAAAGCATTTTATTACCTAACTCATCTTCGTTCATTTCTACCTTGCTTGCTTTCGCATCGTATACAGCTTCTTCTACTGTTTGATAATCGATCGTCTTAGCAACAGGAAGCCATAATTTCACAACTTTTCCTTTGTCATATCCTGACATATCGACATTATATGTAACGGTTCCTTCAACTTTTTTACCAAGTTTTCCTGCAGGTACCGCTGCTTCCTCTGACTTTGCCTTAGCTGTTTCTTTTGGCGATTGAGAGCAACCTGAAACCATCGTCGCCACCATAGCAAATACTAGAAATAATCCTAAAATTTTCTTTTTCACAATAATCCTCCCTTATCGTACATAATATACTAAATATACAACTCTACAAGTTCTAGAGCAATATACACTTTTTTTCAACTTGGTTAGATATAGTTAAAGGATTATTATTTTTTGGAATGAATTAGAATACCGCGGGAGGTTCAGGAGATTCTTTAGCTTGTCTATGTATTGGTTTATCAATATTTGTGCTTATGTATTCTTTATTCGTTTTTTATTTATATAAACGAACTTTTCGAACGTTTAGCCCTGATTATACTATTTTCAATCAGCTTAGCTAGAAGTATTATTTATTGATGACATTAAATACCTCCTGTTATTTGTTGTAGTTAGCAGACCATAACTTTATTCTAACATAGAGGTGTTTTATTGTCTGTCTAGGAACGCTAAAGGTATACTGAGCCCTGGTCTAACTGGGGTTTTCGAATCCAAAAAAGCGACTTGATTTTTTTAATCGCTTTTTTGATATATTTAATTATTCTAACAATCGAGATTTACTCTTTTTAATCAATTGTGCAAATATAAAAATCAGCACTCCATATGATAACAATACACAAAAACAATCAGATTCCGAAGTTCACATAGTTCGTAAGTTTATATGATAAGTATAATTGTTATTATAATCTTTTTTGTATTTTCCATGAATATGGATTTCATTAATGACTAAATTTCGGAAGTGGAAATCCGCTCCGATAAGTTCGGAATTAGTTTCTTTTTATCTTGATATTTTATGTGTTCCATGTACATTTTCCTAGATTTATCAATAATTTTATTGTACTTCAATATTTCAATATTCATACTTTGGAGCATTTTAACCTCATCGTCCAATAATTCAATCCTATTATCTGATCCAATAATTCCTGTATCCTCAGATAAAATAAAAATCACTTTAATCTCTTTAACATCAACTGTTTTAAGTTCTGGAATATTTTGTATCATAGCTTTCCTATAATTATTAATTTGATCATATATCATTGAGTATGTAACTTTTGCATGGTCCACAGGATCATTCTTTTTTAGCTCAATAATTATAGGATACTTTTCTTCTGCAACCCTGATACAAATATCTAAAAAATTTCTCTTAAATACTTCATCCGACTTCTTTAATTTGAAAAATTCTTGATTCGTTAAGTAATCGGTTTCTGTAGGGTTGTTTCTGTCTATATTCCAATACGGACTTATAAGCCATGGATTATCCGATAAATGTTTTTCAAATAGTTTTTCTGGAGTTTCATCATCTGCCATCAATTCTTCTAATCTATCGATTGCTTCTAACCGTTTTCTTATTAAATTTGAATGATTTAAGTCTTCAGTCTTTGCAATATTATCCATTAGTTTAAACAGAAAATCATATTTCTCATCTTTAATTTCATTTTCTTCAAGACAGGATATTAATTCTTCAGCTTCTATATTATTTATTACACTAGTTATTGAGATCACCATTGAGTCAACAGCTTTGCTATCAACACTTAAATCATCATCTAATCTAGCCGATAACAAATCAAGAAGTTTATTATTAATTTTCTTTTGCTCAGGTGTCAATGTCGATAACCATTCTTTATATGATCTATTATCTTTAATTCTATTTGGTAATTTATCAACAGCCGATTCAAGTCTTATTTGATTCCATTTTTCAATAACATAATTTCTCACTTTATCTATATTATCTATAAATTCTTCAACCTCAGGAATAGAATCATCTAGCCCTTGCCTGCTTGAAGTTATTGGATCTTTTAAGCTATTGATTAAATCATCAGCAAGTATTTCGCCAACTATATAACTATTTGCAATCCTAGCGCTTGATCTATCTTTTAAAATATCTTCATCTGCTATTTTATTATTAGCTAAAACTATGATGTTAGCAAAACTAGAGCCTTCTACTTCTTTTAAATCCTTAGGTTTTAGTGTTGTACCTACCCATCCCGATATGTTTAATTCTTTAAAATAACTTGAAACTTCATTATTTTTCTTATATTCTTCAATTGTTTGCGTCCTTGGAAATATTTTTTTTAATTCATCATCTTTATAATCGCCAAAATATGTTAAGTATTGGATTTTTTCATAATATATATTTGAATCTAATTTTAACTCTTTTTTATCAACATACAAAATAAAATCCGTCTTGGACTGATCAATATAAAAACGTCTTGAAAGTTGCAATTTTAATTTATCTTTTGTGGACTTTGTAACCTTTCGCCTAAGTATGGTTACTTCCACAATAAACCCATGATCATAAGAGTTATAATCTGATAGATGTGCTGGTAATTCACATTCTTTAAGCTCAGAAATATATTCTTTAGTATTTATCATTTCATCATATGGTAATGTGAATTTTAACCATTTTTCTGCTCCCACAGCTTTCGAATATACAGTATATACACTACCTAAACTAAAAGCTGCTAATTTCCCAATCCCTTTTTTTCCCATGGGTTTTCTTTTTCCTAAACCATTGATGGGCTCTTCGTCTTGTTTTTCAGAGCCAATTATCGCATACTTTTCCTTTACTTCATTAATATCTAGTCCTTTACCATTGTCTATAACTATTATTCTTTCTGGGGCTAATATTATATCGACATTAGTAGCATAAGCATCATATGAGTTTGCCACGAGTTCAGCTATTGCTGGTGGAGTAGTAGAGTACAAATTCCTTCCTAGATGAGTTACTGCGTTATTTGAAGTCGAAAATTTAATTTTGTTCATGGTATACCTCTTTTAAATGTACTTGGATACTTTCCCCTATAGATTGACCTAATTTTGGTGGAACTGCATTCCCTATTTGTAAAGCAACTTGTGATAATGAATAATTGCCCCCCAACTCAGGATTTATGAACATATAATCTCTAGGAAAAGTTTGTAACATTGCTCCTTCTCTCAAGCTTAATGCTCTATCTTGATCTGGATGTCCAAACCTACCATTACCTATCCCTGTAAATTGAGTAGTTATTGTATTTGATGGTTGATCCCACTCAAGTCTACCATATACAGCACCAAATGATTGTCCACTTTTTTTCTTATATGCTTCTAGTAATAATTCTTCATCCCAGTCTCGCCATGTCCCACCTGGTTTTGACTGTTTTATTCTTTTCATATTTAGTGTTGACATTCTACTACTTCTATGGAGCGGATCATATCTATCTGTTTCTCCTGCTTTTAAGGTTGGCAATTTATATATTGTATCTCTTAAAGTCGGATAATTACTTTTATTATATTTAGGTTTTACTAGTTCAATTTTACCAAGTTTAGAGGCTAGTAACACTAACCGTCTTCTTTTCTGAGGAACGCCATATTCTGGTGCATAAACAATTTTATAATTAAAATAATACTCGTTCTCTTCTAATACTTTTAAAAGTTTATGAAACACAGGCTCTTTTGTTATTTGAGGAACGTTTTCCATCGAAACAATATCTGGTTTAACTAATATTATTTGCTTGCCAAAATAGTCAAGTAAATTCATTTTTTCGATATTACTACTGTTGTTTTTATATTTATGACTATAGGATGAAAAAGGTTGACAAGGTGCACAACCCATTAATACCTTTACTTGAGTATCTTTAGGATATAAATTACTAATTTCATCTTCTTCAATATCCTTTACATCTTTTAATATGAATTTCGCATTATTGTTAAATTCATAAGCAAATTTGCTTTTTCCATCAATATCATATCCAGCTATAACATTTATCCCAGACTGCTGTACTCCGTATGTTAGACCGCCTACTCCACAAAACAAATCTATTGCATTTATTATCATATCGGCCTCCTTATCACATAAGTTATCTCATTTGATCTAAAAATATACTACCAATCAGTAAGATTCAAATATTTTACAACTAAAATTATAAGTTCAACTAATAAAAGTTAATGATTAGCCACCGTATCTTATAATTAATATGAATAGAACTCTACATTCTCTTCATCATCAAAAATATTAGGTACTTCAAAAGACTACTACTCTTCTCTATTTTTAAAAAATAGAGGTTTCTTTAAAAACTAAATTCCAAATAACTATAATTAGTTGATAAATACATAAATGAAGAAATTATTCAAATTTATATCTGAAAAAGCTATAATAATTCTCTACATTCATTTTTGTCTATAACCTTCTATTAAGAAATAATTAGTTATTTATCTGTTAGACTTGAAAGCTATAGATATTTAAACATCAATATGCTTTTTATTTAAAATCAACTAGCTATTGTTTATGTTGTTAGTATTTCTTTAATTTTTTCTTCACAAAAGAGAATAAATCCTCATTATCTATTTATTTTACCATAGAAAACATTAAAAAAAAAAATAAAGAGGTAGTGTCAAATCTTTTGTGTAACCTCACTTGTAATACTTTTGTCAACAATCTTCATGATTCCCTCTAGAGGGAATCGCTGCCTGAAAACATTTCTCTTAATTCAGCCTGTACTTTTCCAAACCCTTTGTGAATCCTATTCCCAAATCGTTCATTATATTCTAAAGAAATCGTACATATTAGGCGATCTAAGGCGTTTTCATTTGGAAATTGCTCTTTACCTTTTGTTCGTTTCTTAATACGTTTATTAAAGTTTTCTATTAAATTATTAGTATAAAGACTTCTTTGTATTTCTTTTGGGAAGGTCAAATACGTATACAGATTATCGTGTTTCTCTAATGTTTTTTTTGCTTTCGGATAGTGGTAGCTCCATTTTTCCATGAATCTATCATAATTTTCTAGTGCTGCTTTTAAATCCCTAGCCTGATGAATCCGTCGGAGGTCATCGGCTACTTCTGCTTTGTCTTTTGCCCGTATATGCTTCATGACATTACGATTAATATGCATCCAACAGGCTTGATGTCTACCTTTTGGAAATTCTTCCAGTAAAGCATCTTTTAAACCAGAAAGTCCATCGCTCACAAAAAGAAGCACTTCTTTGAGTCCTCGTTCTTTTAGAGATTGGAGCATCTCTTTATAGTTTTCTTTTGATTCAGAAGGAAAGAGTGCGTAATCGAGCACTTCCTTGTGTCCCTCTTCATCTATGCCAATAATGCTGTGGAGTCCTTCTTTTTGAACGCTATCTCGTCTTACAGAAATGAAAGTGGCATCGCAATAAAGGGCGACATAACGACTTTTTATCGGACGACTATGAAAGGCTTTTACATCTTTATCCACTAATTTTGTTATGTTGGAAAGCGTGGCGGGAGAGTAATAATGTCCATACATTTTTTGGATTAAATCACCTATTTCTCGGGTTGTGATCCCTTTTTGATAAAGCTGAATCACTGTGGTTTCTAAATCTCCTGCTGTCTGTTGATGTGCAGGAATCAGCCCTTGAACAAATTTCCCTAAGCGATCTCTTGGAACCTGTAGGTGAAGGGTCCCATAGGTGGTTTTTAATTTTCGTTCATAGTAACCGTTTCGAGAATTTCCGCAAGTTATAGCCGATAGGATCATAGCGTTCATAGTCTAAAAAAACGGTTAATTCATTTTTTAGTATTTGGTTTATCGCCAGTTCTATTTGAAGGCGAAAAAAATCCTTAATATCGTCACCTTTAGTTATTGTTTTAATGAGTTCTGTGGTAAAATATTCCATAAAGAGGGTCTCCTTTTCTATTTTGTCGGTTAACAAAATTTTACAAGAAAAGGCCCTCTTTTTCTATATTAAAGAAAAGAATGTTTACACATAATATTTTACACTATGAATAAAGATAAGTTATTAGACATAGCTATCTTCATATAATAACAATCAAAGCTAGATAAAGTCCGTATAATGGTGTAAAAAGAAAAATCAAAAAAAATGAGCCAAAATGCTCGTCCTCGGTTAAAATAAAAGTACCAACAAATACCTAACTGAGGAGATGAACAAAATGGCTCAATTAAATATTACACTGGATACAAAACTTTTGCACGGACTTTTTACAAAAGAAACAAAGGATGAAGCATTTTCTAAACTACTTGAAGAAATATTTAATCAGGTTCTGATAGCTCAATCTACTGAGCAGCTTGGTG